>CALANQ010000558.1 GCA_937926025.1 uncultured Acidimicrobiales bacterium | reverse complement strand
CCCGCACCGCCATCAGCCACGGCATGCACCTGCTCTCGCAGAACCCCGACCAGCGCCGCATCTGGCAGGACGACCTCGACGGCGTCACCGCCACCGCGGTCGACGAGATCGTGCGCATGGCCTCGCCCGTCACGTTCATGCGCCGCACCGTCACCCGTGACCTCACCCTGTCGGGCCACGACTTCCACACCGACGACAAGCTGATCCTGTTCTACGGCGCCGCCAACCGCGATCCCGCCGTGTTCACCGACCCGGACCGCTTCGACGTCCGCCGGGATCCCAACCCGCACGTCGGCTTCGGCGGGCCCGGCCCCCACTTCTGCCTCGGCGCCCACCTGGCCCGCCGGGAGCTGTCGGTGGCGTTCCGCCAGCTCCTCACCCGCCTCCCCGACATCGAGCTGGCCAGCGACCCCGTCTACCTCGACGCCCTCGGCGTCCCCCTGGTCGGCGGCATCAAGCGCCTCCCCGTCACCTTCACCCCCAGCCCCCGAGCCTGACCGGCGCCACACGACCGCGGCTCCCGAGCCGCGCGGACGGGTAGTGGGGGCCATGTTCGCCCGGTTCCTCGCCAAGTACGGACGGAAGCTCCTCCTGTGGGCCGTCGTCGCCGTGTTCAGCTCGCTCGCCCGCAAGGCCCTGGACCGCTGGGCCACCGGCGACGACCCGATCGAGACGACCGGTGCCGTCCACAGCTGAGGCCGACCCGCCTCGGTTCATCGAGATCGATGGACGGCGGTGGCGGGCCACGGACCCCTCCATCCCCGAGGCGTTCCGCGCCGAGCTCGTCGACGAGCTGATGCGGGCCCGCCGGGCGGTCGGCGCACTGCGACGCGCCGGTGACGACGACGGGCTCGGTGCCGCCCGCCGTCAGGTCCATGCCGCGAAGGTGGCGCTGGGCGAGCGCGGCGACCCCTGGTGGGGACCGCCGTCGGAGGCCGGGCAGCGGGAGCGCATCGATGCCGCCATCGTCACGCTGGCCGGTCACCGCAGCCCCGACGGCAGCATCTGCCCGTCCGACGCCGCCCGGGCCATCGGCGGCAGCGGTTGGCGCTCGCTCGTGCCCCAGGTCCGCGACGCCGCCCGCGCCCTGGCCCGCGAGGGCGCCGTCCAGATCACGCAAGGCGGGGATCGCCTCGACCCGGACGGAGACTGGAAGGGCCCGATCCGGATCCGCCTCGCACCGGGCTGAACCGGCTCAGGCCGTTCGACGCTGCTCCCGCTCGCGCACCAGCTCCTCGACGGCCGTGGGCAAGGTCTCCTCGAAGTCGATGAGCTTCGCCCAGGTCGGGGTGATGGTGATGCGGACCATCCGGTCGTACAGCGACCGGACCTCGGCCTCCCAGGCCACCCGCTGCTCGTCCGTCATCCCGTAGGCGCCGTTCATCTCGAGGTACTCGTCAGGGATGCCCTCGACCTTCTCGAGCTCCGCCGTGCCCCGGATCAAGAGGATGAGCGGCGGGTGGACCTCGGTGTCGATGGTCAGCGCCACCCGGGGGTCGGCCCGCAGCGCCGCCACCTTCGGCGCGTTCGGGATGGTGCACAGCACGATCTGGCTGCCGGTCCAGGTGAAGGCGATGGGGACGTTCCTCGGCCCTCCGTGCTCGGCCGCGTAGGCCAGCCGGGTCAGGTCTCGCCCCAGCAGCTCCCGGCTCGTGGGGTGCGCCAGCACGGCGGCGATGTCGTCTCGGTCCATGGTTCGCTCCTGTCGTCGTGCGGGCGGGACGCCCGCTGCGGAGGAGACGGAGCCGCCCGGCCGATCTCGACATCCGGCGAGAGGACTCCCACCGTGAGCGGGCGAGCCCCACGCGGGCCGGCCCCAACGCCTGACGGGTGACGTACCCTCGCCGGGTGCATCGGATCTTCACCACCGCCGTCGCCGACGTGTACCCCCACTACGTGACCAAGGTCGAGCGCAAGGGCCGCACCCAAGCGGAGCTCGACGAGGTCATCACCTGGCTCACCGGTTTCGACGAAGCCGCCATCCGATCGCGCCTCGACGCCGGCACCACCTTCGAGGACTTCTTCGCCGAAGCCGACCTCAACCCCAACGTCGGCCTCATCACCGGCAGCGTGTGCGGCGTGAAGGTGCAGGAGGTCGAGGATCCGCTGATGCAGAAGATCCGCTACCTCGACAAGCTCGTCGACGAACTGGCCAAGGGCCGGCCCATGGAGAAGATCCTCCGGGCGTGACCCAGGAAGCGGATCAGTTCAACACGACGATGGCGGCGTTCAGGGTGGAGGCGAACACCACCCAGGCCAGGTAGGGCCCCAGCAACCAGGCCGCGGTCCGGTCGACCCGGGCGAACCGCCCGATGGTCACGGCGATCGCGCCGGCCAGCGCCACGATCACCGCCATCGCCCACCCCGGCGAGCGCAGCCCGAAGAAGACCACGGACCACGCGAGGTTCAGCGCCATCTGGCCGCCCCACCACGCCAGCGACCCGCGGTCGGCCCCGGCCCGCCACGCCAGGTAGCCGCTGACCGCGATCATCACGTACAGGACGGTCCACACGATGCCGAAGGCGCTCGCCGGTGGGTACCACGCCGGCTTGTCCAACGACCGGAACCACTCGCTGTCCGTGGACCCCGAGGTGGCCAGCCCGCCGAGGCCCGCGGCCGCGATCGCTGCCAGCGCGAACGCCGCCGCCGCGAGAACGTGCTCCCGCGCCGGGTGGCGGTCACGTCGATGTCGCAGCGCCCCTGCAGCGGCGGTCATGTCAGCGCAGCTCCCCGTGCTCGCCGATGTCGGGCTGGTCCCCGGTCACCTTTGCCTTCACCAGCCCGATGGCGGCCTTGGCGGCGTTCGGGGCCGTCCACCACGACCCCCGATCGACCTCGACGTGGAGGGCGATCGGCGACTGCTCCTCCTGGAACCAGGCGTCGGAGATCGGGTCCCCGAGGCCCTCGAGGATCACCGGGTCGCGGACCAGCTCGGCCGGCCCGGTGGCCGAGACCCACGTCTTGTCGTCGACGAACGCCAGGTGGGCATCACCGTCGACGGCATCGAGCCAGTCGGCCTGGTCGCCCACGAGGAACCACACGTCGTCGCCGTCGATCCGCTGCACGGTCAGCGGACGGGCGTCCATCCCGCCCGGGCCGTCGAGGGTGAGCATCGCCACCCGGATGCCGTCGGTGAGATCGTCGAGGGTTCGCAGTTCAGCCATGGCGGTCCGGTACCCCGCACCGAGCGGCGGCGAACCCTCCCGCCGCTCAGGCCTTGCGGACCAGCTCCACGGTGACCTCGAGCTCCTGGTCGGCCCGACCGGCGTAGATGCCGCGGAACGGGGCGACGTCGTGGTAGTCCCGGCCGGCGGCCACCCGGATGTGGCGTTCCTCCACCGGGTTGAGGCTGGTGGGATCGATCGGCCACACGGTGCCCGTGAACGCCGCCACCCAGGCATGGCTCTCGCCGACGATGACCTCGTCGATCTCCGCCCCAGGGTCGGGGTGCAGGTAGCCCGACACGTACCAGGCCGGGATCCCCATGGCCCGCAGCAGCGCCAGCGACACGTGGGCGAAGTCCTGGCAGACCCCCGACCCGGTGGCCAGCACCTCGTCCGCCGTGGTCTTCACCCCGGTGCTGCCCTTCTGGTACTCCAGCCGCTCGTTCACCCAGGCGGCCGCGGCTCGAGCCGCTTCGGCCGGGGTGTCGTGATCGGCGGCGAGCTTGCCCGCCACGTCAGCCAGCTCGTTCTCCCAGGCGACGGTCTCGGTCGGCACGAGCAGCTCCTCGAACTGGTCGCGGATCACCGGGTCAGCCAGGTCCTCCCAGGTGGCATCGCCCGGCTGGGCCAGTTCGGTGGCGGTCTC
This sequence comes from uncultured Acidimicrobiales bacterium, assembly GCA_937926025.1. Taxonomy (GTDB): domain Bacteria; phylum Actinomycetota; class Acidimicrobiia; order Acidimicrobiales; family Iamiaceae; genus Aquihabitans. The sequence continues at coordinate 997 of CALANQ010000558.1, read as the reverse complement.
CACGGTGGAACGCCCGACGACGGTCAGCGACTGGTGCGGCACCTGGAGGTCGAAGTGGTGGACGACGGAGCCCCAGTAGTCGACGTGGCGGACGACCCGGGTGGAGGGCTCGACCTCGACCCGGCTGGCCAGCACCGCCTGGTGGCGGTCGCTCCGAGGCTCCAGCCGCGCCTCGTTGTACGACTGCGCCACCGGTGCCGAGTACCGGTACTTCGTGGTGTGGGTCACCTGCAGCCGCCACGTCATGCCGGCCGGTCCACGTTCCACCTCGTCGCCGTACCGGCGCACGACGTCACCCCCGTTCCCGTCGCGGTGCGGCTGTCTGCACCCGTGCTCGTTGCGAGCGGAACGTGGAGCAGGTTCGTCATCGGTTCGCTTCCATCGTTCATGCCGGCCGGTCCACGTTCCACCTCGTCGCCGTACCGACGCACGACGTCACCCCTGTTCCCGTCGCGGTGCGGCTGTCTGCACCCGTGCTCGTTGCGAGCGGAACGTGGAGCAGGTTCGTCATCGGTTCGCTTCCATCGTTCATGCCGGCCGGTCCACGTTCCACTCGATGAAGGCGGCGCGCTGGAAGTAGCGCTGGGTCACCAGCTCGCTGGCGTAGGCGCAGGCAGCCTGGAGGCGCACGACGGTGCCGTGCAGGTCGGCGGCCAGGGCGGCCGGATCGGTGTAGGCCAGCTCGCTGCGGATGCGGCCCACCTCTCGGGCGGCCGCGCTGGTGCGGGGCTGGGCCTGGCGGCGGCCGCTGGGGCCGGTGGAGCCGTCGACCTGCTCCAGGCACATCTCGGCCTGGGCCAGCGCGTAGTTGACGGACCGGGGGAAGTCCGGGTCCAGGAGCAGGACGCTGAGCGCCTTGGCCTGGTCGATGCCCCCGCCGTAGGTGCGCAGGAAAGCGTCGTTGGCACCGCACGACACCAGCACCCCGCTCCAGCGAGAGGCATCGGCGGTTGCGGGGACAGCGCCCAGCAGCCGGGCCGTCATGTCGACCCGCTCC
>CALANQ010000557.1 GCA_937926025.1 uncultured Acidimicrobiales bacterium | reverse complement strand
CGCTCATCATCCCCGGCGGCGAGTCCACCACCATGTCGAAGCTGCTCGACACGTCCGGCTTGGCCCAGCCGCTGCGCGACCGCCTGGCTGACGGCATGCCCACGTTCGGCACGTGCGCCGGGATGATCATCCTGGCCCGCACCGTGCTCGACGGCCGCGCCGACCAGAACTCCTACGACGCCATCGACGTGACCGTCCGCCGCAACGCCTTCGGCCGCCAGGTCGACTCGTTCGAGGCCGACCTGGTGGTGACCGGGCTGGACGAGCCGTTCCACGCCGTGTTCATCCGGGCGCCGTTCGTCGAAGAGGTCGGCGAAGGGGTGGAGGTGCTGGCCTCGGTCGACGGCCACCCCGTGCTGTGCCGCCAGGGCCGCGTGGTCGTGTCGGCCTTCCACCCGGAGCTCACCGGGGACCGCCGCCTCCACCAGCAGTTCCTCCAGCTGGCGGGCTGATGGCTCGCACGCCGCTCGAGCGCCTGGTGGACACGCTGCCGCTCGATCTTGCGGCACGCGCCCACGAGGCGGGCGTCGCGGAGCTGCTCGGGGGGGGCGACGTGTCCGTCTACTTCGCGATGGCGGCCGCCGAGCTCCTGCGCACCGCCGTCCTCCCCGTGCGGGTGCCGACGATGCCGCTGCGCACGTCGCCCCGGCCGGAGATCGGCTCGATCGAGGCGGACACGAAGGCGTTCGGACGGATCTCGCTCGATGACTTCCTGGCCCGGCCCGACAGCTACGCCCAGGGCTTCGTGGTCGCCCACCGGGGTGCGGTCGTGTACGAGTCCTTCCCCCGGATGCGCCCGGAGGACCACCACCTGTGGATGTCCGATGCGAAGCCGACGACCTCGCTGGTGATCGACCTGCTCATCGACGAGGGCAAGCTCGCCGACGGCGACCGGGTGACCAGCCACCTCCCGGTGCTCGCCGGCACCGCCTGGGACCAGGTCTCGGTCAAGGACGTCCTGGACATGACACCGGGCCTCGACACCGAGGAGAACGGCGAGACCCGCGCCGATCCCGACTCCCTCGCGACCCGGCTCTTCCTGGCGGAGTTCGGCTTCCCCTACCGCGGGCGCGTCGAGGGGCTGGTGGAGGTGCTGCGCGACGCCGAGGCGGTCGCCGAGCCCGGCCGGACCTTCGACTACTCGTCGGCCAACCCCGAGGTGCTGGTCCTGCTGGCCGAGGCGATCGAGCAGAAGCGCTGGGTCGAGATCTTCGACGAGCGGGTGTGGTCCAAGATCGGGGCCGAGGCACCCCTGCAGGTCCACACCACGCCGGACGGCATCGCCGCCGCACACGGCTTCATCTCGAGCACGCTGCGCGATCACCTCCGGTTCGGCATGCTCTACACCCCGAGCTGGGGCGCCGTGGCCACCGAGCCCATCGTCACCGCCGCCATGGTCGATCGGATCCGCTCGGGTGTGCGCGGCCGGGACTTCTACCGAGCGGGCTTCGACGGTCCCGTCTTCACCTCCCGGCTGGGCGACGACGAGGTGATCGGCAACAGCCGCATGTGGGACGGCGTCTGGTCCGACGGCGACTTCTGGAAGTCCGGACTCATGGCCCAGGGCATCTACGTCTCGCCCGACCGGGACCTGGTCATCGCCTTCTACTCCCTCAACCTCCCGGACGATTCGCTCCACCGCTACCTCCGGCCGCTTGCGACGTCCGGGCTGTTCGACCGCTGAGCGCGCGGTCCCCGATCGGTTCCTGCTCGTCCACGGCTGCGCCGTAGTGTGCGAAGGCCGCACCGAACCGTCGACAAGGAGATCGCATGTCCGGCCATTCCAAGTGGGCGACGATCAAGCACAAGAAGGGCGCCACCGACGCCAAGCGGGCCAAGGTGTTCGCCAAGCTGATCCGCCAGGTCGAGGTGGCGGCGCGCGAGGGCGGTCCGGACCCGGACATGAACCCGTCGCTGCGCACCATGTACCAGAAGGCCCGGGACTCCTCGGTGCCGCTGGACACCATCGAGAAGGCCATCAAGCGGGCCACCGGCGGCCTCGAGGGCGTCAACTACGAGCAGATCACCTACGAGGGCTACGCCCCCGGCGGCGTCGCCCTGCTCATCGAGGTGCTCACCGACAACCGCAACCGCAGCGGCTCCGACGTGCGCTCCACGTTCACCAAGCGGGGCGGCTCCATGGCCGAGCCCGGGGCGGTGGCGTGGCAGTTCGACCGCAAGGGCGTGCTGGCCGTCGACGGCTCGGCCGACGAGGACGAGCTGATGATGGCCGCCATCGACGCCGGGGCCGAGGACATCGTCCAGGAGGGCGAGGTGTGGCGGGTCACCACGGACCCGCACGACCTGCACAAGGTCCGCACCGCCATCGAGGAGGGCGGCTTCAAGGTGGAGTCCGGCGACCTCGCCATGGTGGCCCAGAACCTGGTGGCCATCGAGGACGTCGGCTCGGCCAAGAAGGTGCTCGAGCTCATCGACCACCTCGAGGACCTCGACGACGTCCAGGACGTCTACGGCAACTTCGACATCCCCGACGAGATCCTCGCCCAGCTGTAGCTACTGCGGCGCCGGGGTGTCCCGGTTGGTCCAGCCGGTGCTGGGGTCGTACCGCGGCGACTGCACCAGCGACGCGGCCTCGTCGAGGGCGGTCAGGTCGGCGGGGGTCAGCTCCACCGTGGCGCCTCCGGCGTTCTCCTCCAGGTAGGCCACCCGTTTGGTGCCCGGGATCGGGATGACGTCGTCGCCCTGGGCCAGGATCCACGCCAGCGCCACCTGACCGGGGGTGGCGCCGTAGCCGTCGGCGACCTGCCGCACCAGGTCCGCGACGGCCTGGTTGGCGGCCAGCTGGTCTTCGGCGAAGCGCGGGTTGCGGCGCCGGAAGTCGTTGTCGGCCAGCTGGTCCACCGAGGTGATGGTGCCCGTCAGGTACCCGCGCCCGAGCGGGCTGTACGGGACGATGCCGACGCCCAGCTCCCGACAGGTGTCGATGATGTCGCCCTCGATGTCGCGGCTCCACAGCGAGTACTCGGTCTGCAGGGCGGCGATCGGGTGCACGGCGACGGCTCGCCGCACGGTGTCGGCCGAGGCCTCGGACAGCCCGAGGTGGCGGACCTTGCCGGCAGCCACCAGCTC
>CALANQ010000556.1 GCA_937926025.1 uncultured Acidimicrobiales bacterium | reverse complement strand
TCGCCCAGTCGCTGAACGAGTCGACGATGGCGTCCTTGGCGACCACACCGCCCAGGAACGCCACCAGCACCACGGTCAGCGGGATGGCGACGGGCTGCGGGAGGTGCCGGGCGTTGAACCGGTAGAGGCGCTGCACCCCTCGCCCGACGAGGCGGCCGAACAGCACCAGCACGAGGAGCAGCACCGCCGTCACCAGGAGCATCGGCAGGGTGACGAGCCGGGACACGTCCTCCATCGACACCAGGGCACGCTGCTCGTTCTGCCACCGGGGCCACACGAACGTGGTCGCCACCAGCACCACCACGACCACGGCCGACGCACCGATCCAGGCACCCCGCTTCACCGACGGCGACGGCTCCCGGCCGAGCCGGCGGAGGGCCAGGTGGCCGAGGCGTCCCGCCAGCGTGCCGAGGGCGTAGCCGATCGCCACGCAGATGGCGGTGATCGCCGCCTGGACGGTCCACGAGCGGGGCAGCAGCGTCGGCGTCAGGGACTGCCACCAGAAGACCAGCCCGAAGACCAGCCCGCCGAACGAGGGCCGTCCGAAGAACCGCAGCTTGCGCGGAGCCGCGGCCGGGGCGCCTCCGGCCCCGCCGCCGTCCTCGGACCCGGTCGTGGGGACGTCGCCCGCAGCCCGGTCGGCGTCAGCGAGGGCGGCGGGCACGGGCGATCTCGAAGCAGGCGAGGGTGCCGGCGGTGCCCACGTTGAGGCTGGCCACGCGGCCGCGCATCGGGATCGAGACCAGTTCGTCGCAGCGCTCGCGGACCAGGCGGGACAGACCCGGTCCCTCGGCCCCGAGGACCAGCGCCACCGGCGCGTCCTCCATCGACAGGTCCCAGAGGGTCTTGTCGGCCCGCTCGTCCAGCCCGACCACCCACACGCCGGCGTCCTTCATGGTCTTGATGGCGGTGGGCATGCCGCCGACGGTGGTCATCGGCAGGTGCTCGATGGCCCCGGCCGCCGCCTTGGCCACCGTGGGGGTGACGTGGACGGCCCGGTGCTGGGGCAGGACCACGCCGGTGACGCCGGCGCACTCTGCGGACCGCAGCAGGGCGCCGAGGTTGCCGGGGTCGGTGATGCCGTCGCTGCACAGCAGGAACGGCGCAGGACGCCCGGACCGGCGGGCGATCAGGTCCTCGAGGTCGGCCTCGGGCAGGGGCTTGGCGAAGGCGATGATCCCCTGGGGCGCGTCGGTGCGGGCGGCGGCGTCGAGCTTGCCCCGACCCACCTCCTTGATGACGACGCGGGCCTCAGCGGCCAGCTCGCGGATGTCCTCGAGCACCGGCGCCGGATCGAGGTCCTGCGCCATCCAGATCTCCCGGCAGTCGCGCCGGTTGGCCAGCAGCAGCTCCCGGACGGCCTGACGGCCCTCGACCTGCTCGCCGCCCAAGCCGGTCTTGGCCGACGACTTCGGCGCCCGGCCCTGCGGCCCCATCTGGGCCAGCGGGTTGCGCCCGCCGCCCCCACCGCCCCGTCGACCGCCCCCGACCCCCGCCCCCGGCTTGCGGGTGCGGTCGGACTCGGGGTTGCCGCCGGCGCGCGACGACCCGCCGCGGCCCTTGCCGCGGGAGGCACCGCCGCCCTTGCCGCCGCCGCCCTTGCCGGCCGGCGGGCGACCGCCCCGGGGCGGGGTCACGGCTTCACCACCACGGCGACGGCCCAGCAGGCCACGCCTTCGCCGCGGCCCAGGGCGCCGAGGCCCTCGGGTCGACGGCCCTTGACGGTGACGGGGGCACCGACGGCATCGGACAGGTTCTGCTGCATCTGGTCCCGGGCCGGGGCGATCTTCGGGTGGTCGGTGACCACCGAAGCATCGACGTTGCCGGGCTCCCACCCCGCCTCGCGCACCCGCCGCGTGGCTTCGGCCAGCAGCTCGATGCTGTCGGCGCCGGCCCACGCCGGGTCGGTGTCGGGGAAGTGCTGGCCGATGTCACCCAGGCCGGCCGCCCCGAGCAGGGCGTCGGTGCAGGCGTGGGCGATGGCGTCGGCGTCGCTGTGGCCCTTCAGGGCGCGCTCGCTGGGGAACGTGACGCCACCGAGGACGAGCGGCCGCTCGGCGTCGTCGATGAAGGGGTGCACGTCGAAGCCCTGCCCGACCCGGATCTGCATCACCGCTGCTCCATCAGCGCTTCGGCGACGAGCAGGTCGTCGGGCTCGGTGATCTTGAGGTTCCAGCGCTCGCCCTGCACGGGTCGAAGCCTGCCACCTCCCGCCACCACCAGCGAGGCGTCGTCGGTGGCGTCGGGGCGGGTGGCGTGGACGGCACGCAGCGCCCCACCCCGGAACCCCTGGGGCGTCTGCACGGCGCGCAGCGCATCGCGGTCGACGGGCACGCCGTGGAGGTCGGTGATGGTGTCGACGACCGACACCGCCGGCACCACGGCGTCGGCCCCGGCCAGCACGGCGTCGACGACCGAGCGGAACAGGGCGTGCGATGCCAGCGGCCGGGCGCCGTCGTGCACCAGCACCACGTCGGCGTCGTCGGGGACCACGGCCAGGCCGGCCCGCACCGAGTCCGACCGGGTGGCGCCCCCGGCCACGACCGCGTCGACGGCGGGCTCGTCGGCGCCGTCATCGCCCGCGGGGACGACCAGCACCACGCCGTCGGCGACGGAGCGGGCGGCGTCGATCGACCAGTCCACGACCCGGCGGCCGGCCAGCGGCGCGTGCTGCTTGGGTCCACCGAAGCGGGTGCCGGACCCGGCGGCCACCACGATCACCCACACGGCGGGCTGATCGGGGTGCTCGTCGCTCGGCATCCGCCCACGGTACGGCACCGAGAAGTCCTGGCCAGCGGCCACGGAATCGGTACGATGCCCCGCGTGGTCGATATCGGTCTGCTCCAGGACGTCCAGCTGCTCGACGAGCTG
>CALANQ010000555.1 GCA_937926025.1 uncultured Acidimicrobiales bacterium | reverse complement strand
GTCATGCCCATCATCGAGAACGAGGCGCTCATGGTCATGGTCACGCCGAAGTCGCCGAACTCGTCGGTCTTCTCGGCGGAGATCTCCATCTCGATCGCGTTGCCGTCCTCGTCTTCGGTGGTGATCTTCCCGCAGTCGGAGAGGGCCTCGACCACCTGGTCGACGGTGTCCTCGTCGAACTGATCGGGGGTCGGGTCGAGCGCGATCTCGATGGTGCTGTCGCTGGCGGTGGAGAACTCCCGGCTGACCTCGTCGGCGTTGTCGTCGCTGGTGTTGTCGAGCTCGTTCAGGATCTCCGCACCGGGGCAGGCTTCGATGATGGCGTCCTCGGTGGGGTCGCTGCCCGAGTCGTCGGAGGAGTCGTCGCTGCTCTCGTCGGGCTCGTCGGTGAGGTCCTCGTCGGACACCTCGTAGTCGGGGCCGATCTCCTCGGCGGTGGGCAGCAGGTCGGCCAGGGCGGCGCTGGTGGGCCGGTCGCCGGAGCTGTCGGCCTCGGTGGTGCTGCTCTCGTCGTCGACGGGCTCGTCGGTGGCCTCGTCGGTGGCCTCGTCGTCGGAGGAGGCGGCGGTGGTGGAGGTCTTCTGGTCGGACGCGGCGTCGTCGCCGCCGCTGGTGCCGCAGCCGGCCAGCAGGGAGAGGACGGGGATCAGGACCAGCAGGGCGAGGAGGGGGTGACGGCGCATCCACCCATGTTCGCACGCCCTCACCAGGCGCGCGGGCGGGATCAGGCGCCGATGGGCCCGGCCACCTCGTCCCAGAACCGCTTCATCCCGTCGATCTTCCCGGCCAGGTCCTGGTCGAACCCGCCGTGGTACGCCCACGGCATGGTGAGCAGGTCGGTGACGCCCACGTCTTCGGCCCGGCGGAACTGGTCGAGCGTGACGGCGTCGTTGAGCGAGACGATCATCGAGAAGTCACCGGTGGCGCCCCGCTCCTCGCGGTAGCCGTCGATGGTGGCCCGGAACTCGGCGGCCTGCTGGGTGCTGATCAGGTCGGAGATCCACCCGTCGTTGCGGGCCGCCCGGCGCAGGGCGGCGTCGGAGAGGCCCCCGACGTAGATCGGCACCTCGGTCGGCGGCGCCGGGGTCATCTCCAGGCGGGGGAAGTCGTAGAACAAGCCGTGGTGCTCCACCCACTCACCCGTCCAGAGCTTCCGGAGGACGTCGATCATCTCGTCGGCGCGGGCGCCGCGCTTGCGGAACGCCGCGTCGAGCAGGTCGAACTCCTCCTCGCACCAGCCCATGCCGATGCCGAGCGAGACCCGGCCGCCGGTGAACGCGCTGGCGGTGGCCACCGCCTTGGCCACCGGGAACGGGTTGCGCATCGGCAGCACGTAGATGTTGGTGAAGAACCGCAGGTCCGTGGTGACGGCGCCCAGGGCCCCGATGGCGACCATCGGGTCCACCCACGGCGTGAACGGGTCCCACCGCCGGTTCCCGTCCGCCGTGTACGGGTAGTCGGTGGTCAGCTCCTCGAGGTTGAGGACGTGATCGGCCAGCGCCATGCCGTGGTAGCCGAGCTCGTCGGCGGCCCGGGCGATGGGCGCCAGCTCCTCGGGCGGGAGGTACGCCGTGGCGATGCTGACCCTCACGCGTGCGTACCGCCGTCGATGCGGATGCACTCGCCGGTGATGTGCTTGCCGTCGTCGGACAGCAGCAGCGCCACCACCGAGGCCACGTCCTGCGGGTCGCCGAAGCCGGTGGGGGACATGATGCGCCGCACCAGCTTCCCCTCCTCCTTGGTGATGTCCTCGGGGAACGTCACGTTGGAGGTGATGCCGCTGTGGACGCTGCCGGGGGCGATGCAGTTGGCCCGGACCGGGACCTTGCAGTACTCGACGGCGAGGGTCTGGGTGAACGACCAGATGGCGCCCTTCGATGCGGCGTAGGCGCCCATCCACGGGTGGCCGAACGAGCTCGAGGTGGAGGCGGCGTTGACGATGGCGCCCTTGGACTCCATCAGGTGGGGGAGCGCCTCGCGGCACATGAGGAACGTGCCGGTGAGGTTCACGGCCAGGATCTGGTTCCAGCTGTCGAGGCTGAACTCGTGGGTGCGGCCCGAGCGCAGCATGCCGGCGATGTTGGCGATGCCATCGAGGTGGCCCCACGCCTCGACCGCGGTCTCCACGGTGTTGGCGGCGTCGGCCTCGCGGCTGATGTCGGCCACGTGGGTGATGCACTCGCCGCCGCCCTCGGCCACCTTGTTGGCCAGCTCGAGGGTGTCGGCGAGGCCGGCCTGGTTGATGTCCGAGGCCAGCACCTTGGCGCCTTCGCTGGCCAGGCGGACGGCGGTGGCCTGCCCGATGCCCGAGGCGGCCCCGGTGACGATGACGACCCGATCTGACATGCGTTCCAGCGACATGCCCGCAGACTAGAACACGTTTCAGTTTTCGGCTGGATCGGGCGGGGGACCCGGGCTCCGGGGGCCGCAGCGGCTACGGTGGTCCACGGCCTCCGGGCCGCCGGAAGGGCTGTCATGGGTGAGCCAGCAGGCTCCAGCTCCGCCACCACATCCTGATCGCCCTTCGTCGCGCCACCTCTGGCGCCCACCGGGCGATCCCGATCACCCGATCCACCACGTGGAGGAGAACCCACCATGACCATCCTCAACCCCGAGGACTACAAGATCGCTGACATCAACCTCGCGAGCTTCGGCCGCAAGGAGATCCAGCTCGCCGAGCACGAGATGCCCGGCCTCATGGCCACCCGGGCCGAGTACGCCGACGCCCAGCCGCTGGCCGGCGCCAAGATCATGGGCTCGCTGCACATGACCATCCAGACGGCCGTGCTCATCGAGACCCTGGTCGCCCTCGGCGCCGACGTGCGCTGGGTGTCCTGCAACATCTTCAGCACGCAGGACCATGCCGCGGCC
>CALANQ010000554.1 GCA_937926025.1 uncultured Acidimicrobiales bacterium | reverse complement strand
CAAGCGCATCGGCTCGGGCATCGGCCTCGAGGCCGCCGACCTGTACGACCGCCTCGGCCACGAACTGGTCGATGAGCTGCCGCTCGACGCCGGCCTGCGGGAGGTCGACCTGGACCGGGCGGCCAACCGCCGGATCGGCGACGTGGAGATCCCGGACCGGCCGGCCGTCGGCGCCGCGCTCGTGGCCGGCGCCATGGAGAACCTCACCCCGGTCATCCACCGCATCCCGCCGTTCAAGGCCGGGCACCCCCGTCGCATCGGGCGGAAGGGGCCGCACGGGCCCAAGTGGATCATCGGCTCGCGGTACCTGCAGCCGCTGGTGCTGAAGAAGAAGTCGTTCCCGCGCCGGCTCCTCGTCCAGGTGCTCCGGGTGGGGCCGTCGGTGCTGGTCGGGCTGCCCTTCGAGATCACCACGGAGGCCGGCCGGCGCATCGCCCGAGCCGTCGAGGGCGTGGTCTCCGACCGGGCGGTCGAGCGGGTGGTGGTGTGTTCCCTGGTCAACGACTTCTGAGGCTACGTCGCCACCGAGGAGGAGTACGGCCGCCAGTTCTACGAGGGCGGCCACACCCTCTACGGCCCCAACACGCAGCGGTTCCTCGCCGCCCAGGCCGCGTCGGTGGCCGAGCAGACCGTGGACCGGGGCCTCTTCGGCGACATCGAGGACCGGACCTGGAACCTGAAGGTGCGGCGCTACCTGCCCACCGAGCCCGCGGGTGCCGCCCCGGAGCGGCGCTTCAGCTCGAAGCCCGTCTTCACCGACCCCACCGCCACCGACGACGGCCGCTGGGAGCAGACCTGGCACGACGTGGCGCCCGGCGGCCTCGACTGGCACGAGCCGCTGGTGCGCGTGGAGCAGTCCGACGACGACGGCGCCACCTGGCTGCCCGCGGCGCCCGGAGGTCGTCCCGCCGACGACCAGGGGTGGTCGCTGGAGGTGTCGCACCTCGGCGGCCCCGACGCCGGCCGCCACACGTACCGGGTGCGCTGGCACGATCCCGCCCACCGCTTCGGCCGGCGCCACCGGTTCGTCCTGCTGGCCAACCACGGCCGCCCCGAGGTGGCCGGCGAGGCGTTCGACTGAGGCGGACATCGTCGCGCCGCTGGCCGCGGCGGCCGGACCCTGTGCTAACCCGGTGAGGTGCTGACCCCGCTCGCCGCCCACGTCGCCGCCTCGATCCCGAGCCCGAGCTTCTCCACCCTGGAGCTCGGCCCGCTCACCCTGCGGATGTACGGCCTGTGCATCGCGCTGGGCGTGATCGCCGCCGTCGTCATCTCGTCGAAGCGGTGGGAGGCCCGCGGCGGCAACCCCGACGACATCGGCACCATCGCCCTGTGGGCCGTCCCCGCCGGTGTCATCGGCGCCCGGATGTACCACGTGGCCACCGACTGGAAGACCTACCAGGACGACTGGTGGGGCGCCTTCAAGATCACGCAGGGCGGCCTCGGCATCCCCGGCGGCATCCTGCTCGGCGTCATCGTGGGCGTGATCGTCGTCAAGAAGAAGGGCCTCCCCGTGGCGCCGCTGCTCGACGTGGTGGCGCCCGCCATCCCCGTCGCCCAGGCCATCGGCCGGCTCGGCAACTGGTTCAACCAGGAGCTCTTCGGCCGGCCCACCAAGCTGCCGTGGGGGCTGGAGATCGACCTGGCCAACCGTCCGCTGGGCTACGAGCAGTACGCCACCTTCCACCCCACGTTCCTCTACGAGGCGCTGTGGAGCCTCGGCGTGGCCGGTGTCCTGGTGCTCATCGACCGCAGCCGCAAGCTGCGGCCCGGCGAGCTGTTCGCCTGCTACATCCTCGGCTACGGCATCGGCCGCCTGTGGGTGGAGGACCTCCGCATCGACCACGCCTCGCTGATCTGGGGCGTGCGGGTCAACATCTGGATGAGCGCCATCCTCATCCTCGGTTCGCTGGCCTACATCGTCATCAGCCGCCGTCGCCCGGCCCCGAGCGTGCCCCGCGAGCGCGAGGCGGAGACAGCCGAGGAGCTGGCGGCCGACGAGGCCGAGGAGACCGCCGGAGCTCCGGCCGAGCCGGCGGCTGACGAGGCGCCGGTGGTCGGCGGGGTCGACCCGGGCGACGATGCCCCGGGCGAGCGGGACGACTGACCGTCAGCTCGGGTGGGAGGCCGACCCCGGGTCCAGCGAGGGCGGCTGCACCACCACCAGGACCAGGTCGAGCGCCCGCTTGTGGGTGTTGCGGTAGCGGTGGGGCCGGTCGGCGTCGAACAGCACCGCGCCGCCCGCCTGCACCTGGTGCTCCTCGCCGTCGACGTCGAGGGTGAGGGTGCCGGCCAGCACGGCGAGCAGCTCGCGGGTGGCGGCCTGGTGGCCCTCGGAGGCGTGCTCGTCGCCCGGGGCCAGGTGCCAGCGCCACAGCTCCACGTGCTCGGAGCGGTCGGTCCCCACCAGCAGGTCGCCGCCCGAACCGTCGGCCCCCTCCCAGAGGCGCACCACCTCGGACGCATCGATCACCCGGACGGTGGAGCCGGCGCTGAGCTCCACCAGCTGGGCCAGGCTCACGCCGAAGGCGTCGGCCAGGCGGCAGAGGGTGCCGATGCTGGGGTTGGTGCGGGCCTGCTCGATCTGGACGAGCATCCCCTTGCTGATCCCGGAGCGGGTGGCCAGCTGGTCCAGCGACCAGTCGCGATCGCTGCGGAGGTCGCGGGCGTTGCGGGCGATGGCCGCGGCGACCTCGTCGGGATCCGGCATCTGCCGAGGTTACCGATCGACGGCTCCTCCCCGGGCGGTCATCACACTGAACTGCTTGGTGCATTCCAGTAGTCAGAGTGTTACACTGATCTGACCGGTTCAACAGAGAGATCGGAAGAGCACACGTCTGAA
>CALANQ010000553.1 GCA_937926025.1 uncultured Acidimicrobiales bacterium | reverse complement strand
GGCGTGGTGATCGGACCGGCGACCGCGTTCCCCGTGTCCCTGGCGCGCGGTGCCACCTGGGACGTCGCCCTGGAGGAGCACATCGGCGAGGCCATCGGCGTGGAGCTGCGGTCGGTCGGCGCCACGCTCTACGGCGTCGTGTGCGTCAACGTCCTGCGGCACCCGGCGTGGGGTCGGGCGCAGGAGACCTACGGCGAGGATCCGGTGCACGTCGGCGAGCTGGGCGCCGCCCTCACCCGCGGCGTGCAGCGCCACGCCATGGCGTGCGTGAAGCACTTCGCCTGCAACTCGATGGAGAACACCCGGTTCGCCGTCGACGTGACCGTCGACGAGGCCGCCCTGCACGAGGTGTACCTGCCGCACTTCCGCCGGATCGTCGACGAGGGTGTGGCATCGGTGATGAGCGCGTACAACGCGGTCAACGGCGAGTGGTGCGGGCAGAGCAGCACGCTGCTCACCGACGTGCTCCGGGAGCAGTGGGGGTTCGACGGGTTCGTGATCTCGGACTGGATCTTCGGCCTGCGAGATGCCGGAGCCTCCGTCCACGCCGGGCTCGACGTGGAGATGCCGTACCGGATGATCCGCGCCTTCGGGCTCGACGACGACCTGGCCGCCGGCGCCTGCACCACCGACGAGATCGACGCGGCGGCCACCCGGGTCATCGCCACCTTGCTGCGGTTCCACGAGGTGCTCGACCGCCCCCGGCCGCCGATCGACGTGCTGGCCCAGCCGGCCCACCGGGCCCTCGCCCGGGAAGCGGCCACCAAGGCGATGGTGCTCCTCCGCAACGAGCCGGTCGACGGCGCTCCCACCCTGCCGCTCGACCCCGACGCGCTCGGGTCGGTCGCGGTCCTGGGTCGCCTCGCCGCGGTCCGGAACCTGGGCGACGGCGGATCGAGCGACGTGTGGGCGCCCACGGCCGTCACCCCGCTCGACGGCCTGCGCGCCGCCCTCCCCGCGGTCGACGTCCGCCACCACGACGACGACGCCTCGATCGCCGCCGACGCCCATGCGGCCATCGTCGTGGTCGGGTACACCAAGGCCGACGAGGGGGAGTTCATCGGCGACAGCGGCACCGCCCACCTCACGGCGCTCATGCCGGCCGCGGACGAGCCCGAGGTGGTCGCCGCCTACGAGGCGCGTCGAGCCGCCGAGGAGCACCACTTCGAGCCGCCGGGCGACCCCACGGGTGCCGGCGGCTTCGGGTTCGCCAAGGGCGGAGACCGGGCCTCGCTGCGCCTCCGACCCGAGGACGAGGACCTGATCGCCGCGGTTGCCGCCGCGAACCCTCGCACCATCGTGTTCCTGGTGGCCGGGAGCGCGGTGCTGATCGACGGCTGGGACCGGACCGTCGGCGCCGTGGTGCAGTCCTGGTACGCCGGGATGGAGGGCGGCCACGCCCTCGCCGACGTGCTGCTCGGCCGGGCCGAGCCGACGGGCCGGCTGCCGTTCAGCGTCCCCGCCCATCCGGACCACCTGCCGCCCTTCGACCGGGACGCCGTCGAGGCCACCTACGACTGCTGGCACGGGTACTGGAAGCTGGCGGCCGACGGCCACGCCGCCGCCTACCCGTTCGGCTTCGGGCTCAGCTACACGGACTTGTCCCTGCTGGGCATGGGCGCCGCCCAGCACGGTGACGAGATCGTGGCCACCACCACGGCGGTCAACGCCGGGACGCGGGCCGGCGTCGAGGTGGTGCAGGCGTACGCCTCCGCCGGCGGCGGACCGGCCAAGCTCGTCGGCTTCGAACGGATCGAGCTGTCACCGGGCCAGCGGAAGGTGGTGGAGGTCCGGTTCCCGGTCGCCCGCCTCGCCCGGTGGGACACCGCCGCCCACGACTGGGCCCCCGTCGCGGGACCCATCGAGGTGGCGCTGGCCCGCCACGCCGCCGACCCCGACGCAGCGTCCGCTATCGTGGAGCTGCGGCCCTCCCGGTGACGAGCCGTCGCAGCATCCCAGGATTCCCCGGGGCGTCTCGAACGAATCCAAGATGATCTAGAACGCATCGAAGTCCCCCAGAGTCCCCCGGACTCACCCGGACTCCCCTGGATCTGCCTGGACTCCCCCAGAGGGACGCAGATCTTGCTGGATCCAGCAGCGGACCAGCAGACTCGACGGCGTGATGTGCCGATGAGCCCCCTCGAGATCGTGCTGGCGCTGCTGTGCGTCATCGTGGGCGCCGCCGTCCAGGGCTCCATCGGCTTCGGGGCGTCGCTCGTCTCGATCCCGCTGCTCCTGCTGGTGAACCCGATGCTGGTCCCCGGCCCCGCCGCCGTCGCGGGCCTGACCATCAACCTCATCGGGATGGGCGTCGGCGTGGAGGACGCGGACTGGCACGGCGCCCGGTGGGCCGTGGTCGGGCTGATCCCGGGCACCATCGTGGCCGCCGTGGTCCTCTCCCTCGCCACCGGGAACGCCGTCGCCGTGCTGTCGGCCCTCGCCGTGCTGGTCGCCGTCGGGGTGAGCGCCTTCGGCATCCGGCCCGGCAGTGGTCGTCGGATCCTGCTCGGGGCCGGCTTCTTCTCCGGCTACCTCAACACCACCGCGGGCGTCGGCGGCCCGCCGATGGCGCTCGCCTACCAGGACGCTCCCGCCCGCACGCTCCGGGCCACGCTGCCGGTGGTGTTCGTGGCCGCAACCGTGCTGACCATGATCACGCTCGCCCGCACCGGGCATCTGTCCGCGGTCGACTGGCGCATCGGGCTGATCCTCGCCCCTGGCGGCGCCATCGGGTACTACGCCACCCGCAGCATCGCCCACCGCATCGACGGCGACCGCCTCCGCGGTGCCGTGCTGGCGGTCTCTGCCATCTCCGCTCTCGCCGCCCTCGCCCGCATCGTCCTCTGACCCACCGCCCAGCCCCATCCCCTTCGGGTCACGACGTGTTGCTGCGCAACCATCGGTGACCCGTTCGGCGGGGGCGACGGTTCGGGCGGACCTCGGGTCTGCCACCCTGGCGAGATGGCGCGGGGTGACGGCGGGAGCAGGCGGCACTGGCCCTGGGCCCTGGGCGCGGTCGTCGGGGTGCTCGGCGCGGTGGCGGTCGCCTGGTTCTGGTATCTGCCGAACCACCGGTCGGACCTGCGGCCCGGCGAGCGCTACGGCATCGACGTGTCCCGCCACCAGGAGCACATCGACTGGGAGCGGGTGGCCGACGACGACATCGACTTCGCCTACATCAAGGCCACCGAAGGCGGTGACCTGGTCGATGTCCGCTTCGCCGCCAACTGGCAGGAGGCGGGCCGGGCCGGGCTGGACCGCGGGGCGTACCACTTCTTCACGCTGTGCCGGCCGGGCGCCGAGCAGGCGGCCAACTTCCTGGCCACCGTGCCCCGTCACGAGGCGGAGCTCCCGCCGGCCCTCGACCTGGAGATCGCCGGCAACTGCTCAGCGCGCCCCGAGCCGGAGGCGGTGGCCGCCGAGGTCGAGGCGTTCCTCGACGCCGTCGAGCGGGCGACCGGGCAGCGGACGGTGCTCTACATCGGCGACGACTGGCAGGAGCGCTACCCCGTGGCCGGGCGCGACGACCGTCCCCGCTGGGCCCGGCGCATGCACCGGCGCCCGATCACCGACGACTGGTGGGTCTGGCAGTTCTCCGGCACCAGCCGCGTCGACGGCATCGCCGGCCACACCGACCTCAACATCATGAAGGGCGACCGCCCCCCGACCTGATCTCGGGTCACTCGAGCCCCGTCACGTGTCAGCGATGTCCCGCCACATCACACCCACCTGGGGCGGCTCGCGTGACCCGAACTCGCGTGGACCGCGGGGTCAGCTGCCGCTGGAGCGGGTGGTGGAGCCGTCCTGGCCGGGGGAGACGGTGCCGGGCTGGCCGCCGATGCCGCCCGATGGGTCGCCGGGGAGCACCTGGGTCTGGCCCGACCCGTCGTCGGAGCCGGAGCCGGAGCCGGAGCCGGAGCCGGGGACCTGGAGCTGGCCTTGGCCGCCGAAGGGGTCCTGGCCGCTGAACGGGTCCTGGCTCGACCCGGAGCCGGCGCCGCCCGGGGTGGCCGTGCTCGAGCCCGTGCCGGGGTCGACGACGACGCCGCTGGTGGTGCCGCCCGAGTTGGTAGCGGCGGGGCTGCTGTCGGCCTGGCGGCCGTAGCCGTATCCCGCGGCGGCGGCGACCACCACGACACCGGCCATGCCGGCGGCCGCCACCCAGGGCCGACGGGCGATCGGGTTGGTGGGGGCGGCCGGCCGCGGTGCAGGCGCGGCGGTGGACGGGGCTGCGGCCGCTGCCGGTACCGCCTGGGTGGGGGCGTCGGCGGTCCACTGGCTGGGCGGCGGCTCGAAGTTCGGCATGCCCTGCGGGGGGATGGGGGGCTGGTCGGTCATGGGGTGGGGCGTCCTCCGGTGATCGGGCGCGCGGCCCGGGGCCGTCCATGGTGGCGATCGACCCTGTGCGTCCCCTGGGAACCAGGCCCCAGTTCGCTCGGAGAACGCACCAGGCCGGTCCCTGGGGACCGGCCTGGTAGCTGTTCTGGTGGTCGGAACCGGCGTCGATCCGGTGACCTTCCGCTTTTCAGGCGGACGCTCTGCCAACTGAGCTACCCGACCATGGTGTTGCTTTGAACGATGTGGCGGTCCCGACGGGATTTGAACCCGCGACCTCCGGCTTGACAGGCCGGCGTGCACTCCAAACTGCACCACGGGACCTACTGGAACCCCGTCTCCGAGGCGAGTGCGCACGCTACCGGTCGGCCTCTCGTGGCCGCAAACAGGATGCTCCTGGTCAGCCGGGCAGCGCGGGCTGCGGGGACTGCTCGAGCCACTCGGTGAAGAAACCCGACAGGTCCCGCCCGGACTCATCGGACGCCAGGGCCACGAAGTCTGCGGTGGTGGCCGACGTGCCGTCCCGCTCGGCCACCCAGCGGCGGATGATGCGGAAGAACACCTCGTCGCCGACGGTCCGGCGCAGCGCCTGGAGGGCGAGCGCGCCGCCCTCGTACACCGAGGTGGAGAACGTGCCGGCGGACTCGGTGCTGCGCACGGCGGCGTCGTCTGCGGGGCCGAGACCGGCGGTGCGGACGGCCTGCTCGTCGACGGTGCGGCCGCCCTGGTGCTCATCCCACATCCAGTCGGCGTAGGTGGCGAACCCCTCGTTGAGCCAGACGTCGGTCCACGACGCAGGGGAGACGGCGTCGCCGAACCACTGGTGGGCGAGCTCGTGGGGCAGGGCGGGGGCGGAGTCGCCGGCGATGCCGTCGGTGCCGAACAGGGGGCGGGTCTGGGACTCGAGCGCCAAGCCGAGGCCGGTGGGGACGACGATCGCCCCGGCGTCGTCGTTGGGGTACGCCCCGAACTGCGACGAGAAGAAGTCGACGATCTCCTCGATCGGGTCGAAGGCCGCCCGGTCCTCCTCGTCGAGCGAGGTGGGGAACGCCCGGACCACCTCGATGCCGCCGTGCTCCGAGGTGACGAGGTCGTAGTCGCCGATGGCCACCAGCACCAGGTACGAGGCCATCGGCTCCTCCTCGACCCAGGTCCACTGCTCCCGCCCGTCCTCGACCGGCTTCGGCGCGCCCCCTTTGAGCCGGCCGTTGGCGATGGCGGTGACGCCCTTCGGCACCTGGATGCGGATGGTCCACGACGCCTTGTCCGAAGGATGGTCGTTGACCGGCACCCAGGTGGCGGTCCCGTCGGGCTCGGACATGGTGAACCAGCCGCCCTCGTCGTCGGACTGCCAGCCGACCGGCATCCCCCAGCCGGGGAACTCGGACTGGTCGGGGACGCCCTCGTACTGCAGCGTCACCACGGCGTGGGCGCTCGGCTCGATGGGGGACGACGGGGTGATGGTGACCTGGCCGTTCGAGGTGGTCGCCTTGGCGCGCACGCCGTCGACGCCGGCCATGGTCACCTTCGGGCCGCGCAGGTCGAGGGTGAAGGAGGTCAGCGGCTCCTTGGTCCGGGGCCGGAGGTCGAGCTCCACCGAGCCGGAGATCTCGTCGTCGCCGGGGGTGGCGCGCAGCGTGACGCCGTAGTGCGTCACGTCGATGCGGGGGTCGCCGAGCCCGGGGAACGTCCGGTCGGGCACGTCGCCCGGGAGCGGGTCGCCGGCGGGAGAGGGTGCGTCGCCGTCGGCGCTGGTGGTGGTCTGCTCGCGTTCGACGGTGGTGGTGGTGCGCTTCGACGAGGACCCGGTGCTGCCGCCGCTGGTCGAGCACGACGCCACCGCCAGGCAGGAGACGACGACGGCCGCCGCCAGCCGTCGTCGCACCTCAGGCCGATCCGTCGGTCTGGAACACGGTCTGCAGCTCGAACGCCGGGACCACCTCGAGCTGCTCGAAGGTGCAGGACTCGGGGGTGCGGTCGCGGCGCCAGTGCCGGAACCGGCAGCTGTGGCGGAACCGGCCGTTGTCGACGCGCTCGTAGGCCACCTCGGCCACCAGCTCGGGGCGCAGGGGCGTGAAGCTCAGGTCCTTCTTGGCGTTCCAGCGGGACTGGCCGCCGGGCAGGCGGGCCTCGCCGGACTCGTGCGCGGCCTCGTCGGCCCACCGGCCCCACGGATGGGTGGACCAGTCGTCGGTGACGTACGGGGCCAGCTCCTCGCGCAGCTCGGCGCGGCGGGCCACGGAGAAGCTCGACGCCACGCCCAGGTTGTGCAGGTTGCCGTCGTCGTCGTACAGCCCGAGCATCAGGGAGCCGGGCCCGTCGCCGTTCTTGTGCTCCCGGAACCCGGCCACCACGCAGTCCGCGGTGCGCAGGTGCTTGACCTTGAGGGCGGCCCGCTTGTTGGGCTGGTAGGTGCCCTCGGCCGGCTTGGCCATGACGCCGTCGAGCCCGGCACCCTCGAAGCGGGAGAACCAGTCCTCGGCCAGCGCCCGCTCGAACGTGCCGGGGGTGAGGTGCACGGACGGCGCCGGGTCGGCCAGGGCGGCTTCCAGCTGGGCCCGGCGGCGGGACAGCGGGGTGTCCAGCAGAGACTCGTCGCCGACGGCCAGCAGGTCGAACGCCACGAACGCGGCGGGGGTCTTCTCGGCCAGCATGTCGACGCGGGACTTGGCCGGGTGGATGCGCTGCTGGAGCGCGTCGAAGTCCAGACCGTCGGGCCCGGCCACCACCACCTCGCCGTCCACCACGCACCGGTCGGGGAGCGACGCCTTCAGCGGTTCGAGCAGCTCGGGGAAGTAGCGGGTGAGCGGGCGGTCGTTGCGGGACCCGAGCTCCACCTCGTCGCCGTCGCGGAACACGATGCAGCGGAACCCGTCCCACTTCGGTTCGAACCAGTACGCCCCCGGCTCTGCGTCGGGCAGCTCGGGCGACGCCTTGGCGAGCATCGGCAGCAGGGGCGGCATCACCGGCAGGTCCATGGCCGGGGAGGTTAGGGGTCAGCCCTGCGTGACCGCTTTCGCGGCGGCGGTGGGGATCGAGAGGGCGATGCGGTCGAAGGTGATGGCCGCCACGAGCTGCAGGGTGAGGCCGTGGCCGGGGGTGATGTGGTGGGCGTTCATCTCGAGGTCGACTTCGGTGTCGTGGCGCTCGCCGTCGAGCGTGACCTCGATGGGCGTGATCTGGTTGCCGAGGACGAGGCCGGTCTCGTCGTCCACGATCTGGGCGAAGACCCGGGTGTCGGAGCGGCTCACGTCCCCGGTGAGCTCGCCGGAGTAGGTGAGGCTGAGCTTCGGGGCGCCGAGGGCGAGGGCGTCGGTGTCGCCGGGGTCGATCGCCACGTCCACCGCGTTGGCGGCCTTGGTGGGGGTGATCGACGCCACCAGCCCGCCGAGCGGGTCGTTCGGGTCGATGTCCAGCGCGGCCGGGTCGCCGCCGCTGCCCCCGTCCGCCTTCAGGTCGAGCGTGCCCGAGCCGTCGGCGGTGAGCGGCTCGCCCTCGGCCACCGGCCACTCCTGGGCGCTCCAGCGCTCGCCGTCCTGATCGATCAGGTCCAGCGCCGGCACCGGCTCCAGGGGCGCGCCCGTCAGGTAG
>CALANQ010000552.1 GCA_937926025.1 uncultured Acidimicrobiales bacterium | reverse complement strand
GCGAGCTCGGCCACCTGGTCCTCGAACCGGGCAGGGTCCAGGTCGACGGAGCCGCCGGGGCCGCCGACGCGGTGGTAGATCAGCACCACCAGCCCGTCTTCGGGGCGACGGAGGGCGTCGCACGCGGACGCCAGCACCTTCACCCCACTGGCTACCGTCCCCACGGGAGGCGACTGTACCGCAGGCCCGCGAGGCCGATCTGCGATGACACGGGCATCAGCGGGTGGTGGCGGGCTTGGTGAGCAGGAAGGTGGCCTGGCTGATGCGCAGGTCATCGTCGGAGACGCCGCCGAGCCAGCGGTGGACCCGGAAGGCCTCGATCGGTGCGGGGATCTCCCGGGTGCTGACCACGGCGACCTCGAACCCGACCGCCTCGAACAGCGCGATCCACTCGGAGTGGCGCAGGCGGTTGACCCAGGAGCTGCGGTGCGAGGTCATCAGGTCCCACGTCCGCTGGGAGTACCGGAGCATGTCGTAGGCGTGCTCGGGGTGGGCCTTGCCCTGGTAGTGGTCCTTGTAGTCGATGTCGGCCACCTGCACGCCGCCGGGCGCCAGCAGGTCCAGCACCTGGCGCTGGAGTCCCTCGGGCGACCGGACGTGCTCCAGCACGCTGCGCGACCAGACGACGTCGAACGACGAGGGCGGCCACGGCATGGTCCCCTCGGGGTCCGTGCGGTAGTCGATGCGCGGGTCCGGGAGCTCGGCGGCCGTCAGGTAGGGCTCCACGTCGAAGGCGGCGTAGGCGCGGACGCCCTCGGCGCAGGCCGCCGCCATCAGCGCGGTGCCGCGACCGGGACCGAGCTCCAGCATGCGGGCATCGGCGAGGGGGGACGGGACGATGCCGCGCAGCTCCTCGAACACCTCCCGCCCGCGCCGGGGGTCCTGCAGCACGCCGGTCGAGTGGCGGAGCCGGGCCCGGGCCTTGACCTGCGGAACCCGCATGAGCTGGTTCTGGATGACTTCACGGACCGGCACGAACGGCATCGGGTCCAGCATGGCACCCCGCACCGATCCTCCGCGGTTCCCGGTCCGGGGGTCGCGGCGCGCCTTCTCGCTAGGCTCCGGGCCGACCGAGGGCGGTCGAGGGAAGGGGACCGAGGGTGACACGCGGACGACCGTCGAAGGAGCGCCACCGGTGACCGGCAGCTCCCGCGCCGACCGGGTGCTGGGCAGCGCGCCGGTGGCGCTGACGGCGGCCACCATCGGCCGCCACCGCTTCCGCACCCTCGCCTACCACGACATCGGCGACCCCGCTGCGTTCGCCCGTCAGGCCCAGTACCTGGCGGAGCACTGGCATCCCGTCTCCGGCGC
Organism: uncultured Acidimicrobiales bacterium; assembly: GCA_937926025.1. Classification (GTDB taxonomy): domain Bacteria; phylum Actinomycetota; class Acidimicrobiia; order Acidimicrobiales; family Iamiaceae; genus Aquihabitans. The sequence goes on along the minus strand of CALANQ010000552.1, from coordinate 6,606 downwards.
GCAGGTGGCCGATGCGGTGGCCGGCGAGGGCGAGCTGCCGGCTCGGGCCGTGTGGGTCACCTTCGACGACGGCCGTCCCGACGTCGTCACCGACGGCCTGCCGATCCTGGAGGAGCACGGCATCCCCGCCACGCTCTACGTGTGCCCGTCGGTGATCGACAGCGGCGATCCGTTCTGGTGGCAGGCCATCGAGGCCCGCCCCGCTGCCGAGGTGACGGTGGGCGGGGTCGCCCGCTCGGGCCGTCCGCTGGTGCAGGCGCTCAAGGTGGTCCCCGACGCGGAGCGGCGGGCCGTGCTGGAGCAGGTGCTCGAGCAGCCGGCCACCGAGGTCGTGCCCGCCCAGATGGACCGCGAGCAGCTCGACCGGTGGATCGCCAGCGGCCGCGAGGTGGGGAACCACACGTGGGACCACCCGATCCTCGACCGCTGCACCCGCGCCCACCAGGTGGAGCAGGTCCGCCGGGCGCACGAGTGGCTGGCTGAGGTGCTGGGCACCCCGCCCGACCTGTTCGCCTACCCCAACGGCGACCGCACCGAGGTCACGGCCTCGGAGCTGTTCCGGCTCCGGTACCGCACGGCACCGCTGTTCGACCACCGGCTCAGCTCGGTGGATCAGGAGCCGTTCGCCCTCTCCCGCCTGCGCCTGGACGCGGCGGCGCCCCTCGACCGGGCCCGCGCCATCGTGTCGGGCTCGCACCCGGCGGTGTTCGACGTGGTCCGGCGGATCCGGGGCCGAGCGTCGGCCGCGTGAGCGCCGGACCCGACATCGAGGTGCGCGAGGCGCGCCCGTCCGAGATCCCGGAGGTGCTGGCCGTGCTCTGCTCGGCCTACGGCGAGGATCGCTTCGACCAGGAGTGGTTCGACTGGAAGCACCGCGGCGGCCCCTGGGGGCCATCGGTGGTCTACGCCACGCTGCTGGGGGAGCAGATGATCGGCACCGTGTTCATCCTCCCGTGGGAGCTCACCGGTCCGGCCGGGCCTGTGCCCTCGTGCCGGATCGTCGACGGCGGCACCCGGCCCGAGGCGCGAGGCAAGGGCGCGCTCCGCTGGATGACCGCCATGGGCCGCGAGGCGTGGGAGGGGAGCAACCGGGGCATCAGCACCGCCACGGCCACCCCCACTGCGCAGCGGGTGCACCTGCGCAACGGGGCCACCGCGCTGGACCCGATCCGCCAGCAGTTCTCCACCCTGGTCCCGGCCCCCGCCGCCATCGAGGAGGGCAACCACGTCGTCGACGGCTTCGTGCCGTCCACCGACGGCCTGGCAACCAACTGGACGCCCGATGCCCTGCGGTGGCGGTTCGACGCCCGCTCCGGCCTGGACTCGCGGTTCATCCGCCTGCGGGACGCCGACGAGCCCCACGGCGCCGTGGTGCGCCGGCTGGTGCAGCAGGGGGTCCCCACGCTGGTGGTCGAGCTCCTGTGGGGGCCTCCGGCCGTCGCCAAGCGGCTCGTCCGCGCCGCCATGTGGCGCGAGCGGACGGCGCTGGTGCTGGCCCCGGTCGGTCCGGGCACCGCGCCCGTGCCGGGGCGGCGGGTGCGCCCCTCGGGAGCCACCCTCCTGTGCTCCTGGGACAACCGGGAGCAGCCCGTGGAGGACCGGCCGGTGGAGCGGGTCGGGTGGCGCCTCAGCCTGGCGGACGTCGGCGGGGTGATGTAGCGATCACCGGCCGGCCAGGGACTCGGCCAGCCGCCGGCCGGCCCGGAGGCTCGGCCGCGACCGCAGGGACCGGCGGAGCCACGTGCGCCCCTCGGTGCGGTGCCCGCACGACAGGTTGAGCACCCCGAGGCGGTACTGGCGGAAGGCCCGCGCCTTCGGGTGGCTCCCGTAGTAGGCGGCGTGCACCTCGAGCAGCAGTTCGCTGCCGACGATGCGGGCCGGGGCACCGTTGCCGTGCCGGGCGCCGTCGTGGCGCCGGGTCAGCTGGGCCACCTCCTTGGTGGACCAGACGCGGTGCTCGACCGTCTCGCGGAGCCCCCAGTCCACGTCCTCGCAGGCGGCGAACCGGGGGTCGAACGGCAGGAACGCCTGCCGCTCGATGGCGGTGCGGCCCAGGCCCGGCGTGAACTGGTCGACGATCTGGTGGTGGACGTCGCCCTCCAGCACGGGGAAGCGCTTCATCTTCGTGGCCTCCATGAACCGGCTGCCGCAGATGGCGATGGGGGCCACGGCCAGGCCGGTGGCGGCCAGCGCCAGGCGGTGGGGGAGCCACAGGTCGTCGTCGTCGAGGAAGGCGAGGGCGTCGCCGGTGGCGGCGGCGATGCCGATGTTGCGCACCTCGGTGGCTCCGACGTTGGCCTCCAGCTCGATCAGGTGGAACCGGGGGTCGGTCGGCATGACGGCGGCCGCGGTGTGGGACCCGTCGTCGATCACCAGGCACTCGAAGTCGTCACAGGTCTGCGCCTCGATCGACCCCAGCGCCTCCCGGAGGAGCTCCGGCCGGTCGTAGGTGCCGACGATCACGCTGAACGCGGGCATCAGCGGTCTTTCGCAGCAGCGCGCTGGTACATCTCCGCCATCGAACGGGCCGCCTGCTCCAGATCGAACTGGGTGCGGAAGGTCTCCAGCGCGCCGGCACCCAGCCGCCGCGCCGCGTCGGGATCGTCGAGCAGGTCCGCCATCGCCTCGCCGAGCCGGTCGGGCTGGGCGATGGGGACGATGACCGCGTTGACGTCGTCGACCGTGATGCCGGTGAGGCCCGACACGTCGGTGGCCACGATCGGCAGGCCGGCGGCCATCGCCTCGATGGTGGCGCCCGAGGTGCCCTCCCGGCGGGAGGCCAGGACGAACAGGTCGGCGGCCGCCAGGATCCGCTCCGGGTCGGGCCGGTCGCCCAGGAGCACGACGGTGCCGCCGAGCCCGTGGGTGCGGATCCGATCGACCAGGGCCTCGGTCTGGGAACCGTCGCGGCCGCCGATGAGCACCTTGGCGGCCGGTCGCCGCTCCCGCAGCACCGCAGCGGCGTCGGCCAGGTCGACCAGGCCCTTCGAGGGCTCGTGCCGGGCGAGCGCGACCACGACCTCGTCGCCGTCGGCCAGGTCGAACACGGCGCGCGCCTCGGCCCGCTCCTCGGCCGAGGCCGGGTGGAAGCGCTTGGGGTCGCGGCCCCTCGGCGACACGGTGACCCGGTCGGCTCGAACCCCGAACCGGTCGATCACGGCGTCGCGGACCCCGGGCGTGACGGCGTGCACCTGGGTGACCAGGTGCCGGCACACGAAGGCCTCCACGTGGCGGAGCGCCCGCACCTTCCAGCGGCTCCCGGCCGTGTCCTTGGGGGCGTTGGCACCGGTGTCGGGCGGCGTGTTCACGATGCTGGCCAGGACCGGGGTGCCGGTGAGGCGGCCGATGACGGCCCCGCCCACCACCGGATCGAACAGGGTGACGTGGAGCAGGTCGGGTTGGCGCTCCCGGATGGCGCGGCGCAGCGCCTTGGCCACGCCGACCGGTCCGACGGCGGGGCCGATGTCGGTGACGGGCACGCCGCGCTCGCGCAGCGCCTCCTCCCGCTCCGGGGCGATGCTGCGGAGGATGCCGACCTCGACATCGACCCCGAAGGTGCGCACCAGGGGGAGCATCGCCTTCATGGACTCCTCGGCCCCACCCGGGCCCAAGGTGTCGATGACCACCAGGACGCGGGGTCGGTTCGGGGTTTCCATCGTCGGTCGATCCTAGGCAGCGGGTGGCACCTCGTCGGGACCTCGCCGCGAAGGGCAGGTGGTACCGTCCCGGCCCGTGACGGGTCGGGAACCGTGGGGAGCTGGCCGCCGCCCGCAGCAGGTCGGGTGCAGCTGATGGCGGACCGGCCGGTGATCTCGGTGTGCATCCCCACCCTCGGTCGCGAGGCGCTGGTCCAGCGATCGGTCCCGTCGGTGCTGGCCGAGACCGACCTCGCCGTCGAGGTCGTGGTGGCCGTGAACGGGCCAGGAGCCCTCCCCGACGACGAGCTGCTCCGAGATCCGCGGGTGACCGTGGTCCCCGGGGTGGAGGGCAGCGTGGGCGCGGTCCGCAACGCGGCGGCGGCCGCCGCCTCGGCCCCGGTCCTCGTGTTCCTCGACGACGACGACGAGTTCCTCCCCGGCGGGCTCCGCGACCTGAGCACCCCCTTCGACGACCCTGACGTGGCGTTCGTGTCGGGCCGCCTCGAGAGCGTGGACGGCGCTGGTGTGCGGACCAAGGTGGTGGAGCCCGAGCAGCTCGGCGCGCTCTTCGCCGACCTGTACGCCACGCAGCTGGCCGGCGGCTTCGCCATGCGGGCGTCGCTGTTCGACGCGGTCGGCGGCTACGACGAGCGGCTCCGCTTCAGCGAGAACTACGAGCTGTGCATGCGCCTCGGCCGGGAGCTGGCCCGGACCGGCAGCCGATCGGTGGTGACCGGCACCATCGTCAGCCGCTACTGGCCGAGCGGCCGCTCCTACGTCGACCAGTCCGCGGACTGCGCCGAGGTGATCCTCGAGACGCACGGAGAGCTCATCGACCGCGACCCGAAGCTCAAGGCGCAGTGGGAGGCGCTCGCCGGCGTCGCCCTGTTCCGCGCCGGCCGCCACCGCCGGGGCCGCACCCACCTGGTGCGCGCGGCACGGGCTCGTCCGGCCGACTGGCGGAACTGGTACCGCCTGGTCCTGACGCTGGTCCCGCCCCTCGCCAAGCGGGTGTGGGGGCGCTGAGCCGGCGGGCGATCGCCGATGGTCGGGGATCGTGGGGCGCCGCACCGCTAGCGTCGGTCTGGTGAGAGGGAACGCAGAGTCACAGCTGGACCCGGACGGCTTCTACCTGCCGTCGGAGTACATCGAGAACGAGGTCATCTCGGTCGACGACGAGGACAGCACCTTCTGGGAGACCGAGCCCACCGCCATGGACCTCGCCTACCAGGAGCCGGTGTACCGGTGGGCGGCCAAGCTCATCAAGGCCGACCGGCTCACGCCGGTGGTCGATGTCGGCTGCGGCACCGCCTTCAAGATGATGAAGCACCTGGCCCCGGTGACCGACACGGTGGTGGGCGCCGACCAGGCCAGCGGCATCGAGCGGGCCCGAGGGCGCTACACCGGCGCCACCTTCGTCGAGGGCGACCTCACCGACGATGCCCTCTGGGAGCAGCTCCGAGCGCTGCGCCCCGGCTTCGTGCTGTGCGCCGACGTCGTCGAGCACGTGGCCGACCCGCGGGCGCTGGTGGAGAACCTGGCGTCGCTCGTCCGGGGCAGCCACGCCCGGCTGCTGATCTCCACACCGGACCGCTCGCTCATGGAGAAGTCCCCGCCGCTCGGCCCGCCCACCAACGCGCTGCACGTGCGGGAGTGGATCCCCGACGAGTTCCGGCGGCTGCTGGAGTCGGCCGGGCTCCGGGTGGTCACCGAGCGCCACCTGCTGCCCCGCAGCTACCTGCGCACCACCGACGAGTTCATGCGCATGCAGCGCCGGTTCCGCCAGCGCCGTCCGGTGCCGGACCCCAAGAGCTGCATGGCGTTCCTGGTGGTGGCCGCCGACCCGACCTGAGCCGGTCGGCGGCCGGTCCGGGGCGGACGACCGATCAGAGGTAGACGATCCGGGCTCGCACCGAGCCGATGACGCGGCCGAGGCGGATGCCCGAGCGGTAGGACCACCGGATGCGGCGCTTGGGATCGCGCGCCACCAGGGGCGTCATCACCAGCAGGCGCAGGCTGTCTCGGAGCGCCGCCACCGCGTCGCGCCGGGTGGTGGGTTGCGGGCAGTGGTGCCGCCACCGCCGGTACACCGTGGGCATGGCCTTCCCGTAGGAGAGGCCCTGGCGGAACGCGCTCTCCGGGTCGGGGCGGAGGCGGTAGTGGTAGGTGGCGTCGGGGCACCAGTGCGGCTCGATGCCGTAGGTCTCGTACAGGCGGATGGCGAAGTCGACGTCCTCCGCCGAGGGCAGCAGCTCGTCGTTGCCGCCGGCGCCGAGGAACATCGCCTTCGGGAGGGCGATGAACGAGGCCACCGGGATGCCGCCGAAGTGGTCGATGCCGTGCACCTGGCGGTGGCCACGGGACTGGGCGGCGACCGGGTCGTTGATCTCGTCGAGGATCAGGCGCATGGCCACCACCGGGTGGGACTCCAGGTCCGCCGCCAGCGCGGCCAGCCAGCCCGGGCCGACGCGATCGTCGTCGTCGACGAAGGTGATGAGCTCGGCTCGGGCGGCGTTCGCCCCCACGTTCCGGGCGTAGCCCAGCCGGTGGCGCTCGGTGGCGGTGACGATCCGGACCCGCGGATCGTCGCCCACGTGCGCCCGGACCAGCGACGCGGTGCCGTCGGTGGAGTCGTTGTCGACCACCACCAGCTCGAAGGGGATGTCGCCCTCCTGGCCCAGCACGGCATCGACCTGCTCGCAGATGTGGCGGGCACCGTTGTGGGTGCACAGGATGACCGAGATCGTCGGCGGTGCCGGTTCCATCGCCTGATCTGCCACCCGTGCTCCCTTCGACCGGCCCGGGTCCCCTGCCCGTCAGGCCGGGTCGATAGGGTACCGGACCATGTTCAGGATGTGCGCGCTCGGGGGGATGGCGTGAGGGGGGAGAACCCAGCTGACGCGGGTGTCAGGGGCGGGATCCGACGGTCGCGGCCACGGATCGTCGACCCCCTTCCGTGACCGCGCCC
>CALANQ010000551.1 GCA_937926025.1 uncultured Acidimicrobiales bacterium | reverse complement strand
GTCATGGCGAGGGGGCTCCTGGGCGCGGGGCGGGCGGGACACGGACACGGATGGGCGCTCGGTGCGCGCCGTCAGCGTTCGTGCGCGGCCGAGTGGCACGCCGAGCAGCGGCCGAAGAGGTCGAGGCGGTGGTGGTCCGCGGTGAACCCGGCCGTGGCCGCGACCTCGCCGGCCAGGGCCTCGACCAGCTGCTCGAGCTGCTCCGAGGCGGTGAAGTCGGTGACCGAGCCGCACGACGTGCAGATGAGGTGGTGGTGATGGTGATCGGTGAGGTCCTCGGCCAGCTCGAAGCGGGCGAACTCGTCGGAGCCGGCCACCCGGTGGACCACGCCGCAGGCCTCGAGCACGGCGAGGTTGCGGTAGGCGGAGCTCTGGGCCAGATCGCTCTCGTCGAGCACCTCGGCGGCGGTCAGCGGGCGGCCGGCGTCGACCAACACCTCCACCAGCTTGCGACGGCCCGATGTGTAGCGCTGGCCGTCGTCGTCGAGACGAGCAGCGATCATCGGGTGCACGTCGTCGGCCACCTCCGCACCCTACCGGCCTGCGTTCTGGGGCCGCAGCCTGGAAACCCGGCGGTCGTAACGCTATCGTCATATTCATCGGCCCCCTGCGGCCGATAGGACCGGGTCCCCTCCCCCAGGCCCGCATCCGGCCCCCGCCCGCCGGCCCGCCACCGAGGTCACCGACACATGTCCTGCAGCTGCCACCCCGATCCCGCCCCCCGACCCAACGGCATCAGCCGCCGCATGATCCGGCCTGGCGGCCTGCGTGCCCAAGGTGGCCGGCGCCCAGGACGTGAGCTTCGGCGGCGCCGGCAGCGACCCGCAGCCCACCGCCGCCCCGGACCAGACCCTCGAGGGCACCGACACCGTCCCGCCCTCGGCCTCCTCGGACTACTCGTTCCTCCCGCCCCGGCCGGCCAGCGAGAAGTACGTGCGGCCGATGATGTTCCCGGTGCTGCCGGACTCCAAGCTCGGCAAGGCCACCTGGAGCGACACCTACCTCGCCCCCCGCAGCGGCGGTCGCAAGCACGAGGGCCAGGACCTCATCGGCAACAAGATGCTCAAGCTGCTGGCGGTGGTCGACGGCACCATCATCGAGCTGCGCCACCAGTCGTCGGGCAACTCGCTCTACCTCAAGGGCGACGACGGTTGGTACTACTGCTACCTCCACATCAACAACGACGACCCGGGCACCGACAACGGCG
>CALANQ010000550.1 GCA_937926025.1 uncultured Acidimicrobiales bacterium | reverse complement strand
CCAACGCCGCCGCCACCGCCGGATCCGGGCCGATCGCCGCGAGCGCCAGGTGGCGGGCACGCTCCTCGGGGCGTCGGCACGCGTCGGCAAGTCGGCGATGGGCTGAGCGCCGACGTGCCGCCGGCATCGAGACGTAGGTGGCGTGGCGGACGATCGGGTGCACGAAGCGCACAAGCCCGCCGGAGAGACCGACCGCTCCGGACGCCTCGGCTTCCGAGAGGGCTCGGTCGACGTCCACCTCATCGCCGAGGACGCCCCGCAGGAGCGCCACCGTCGGGGACGCAGCTGCGCTGGCCACGCGCAGGACCTCGATCGAATCGCCATCGAGCGCGGACAGGCGTGCCGACGCCAGCGCGTCCAGCGAATCGGGCAGGTCCTGCCCTCGGTCGGCAGCGGAGGCCAGCTCCACGGCGACGAAGGCGTTGCCAGCGGCGACGCCGACGATGTGCTCCACCTCGGACCGATCGAGGGCGCGCTCGCTGCGCTGGCGCACCAACGCCCGGACGGCATCGTCGTCCATCCCTGCGACATCGACCACGACGCCGGGGTCGCCCAGGTCGCGCGGCCCGTCCGGGGCGAGGTCGGTTGGCCGACGGGCGAACGCGAAGCCCACCGGGCCCTGCACCCGGCGGGCGGCGTAGCTGAGCAGGTCCGCGGTCGAGGGGTCGAGCCAGTGGAGATCGTCCACCACCACTAGCACGGGGCCGTGGCGGGCGACGCGCTCGAAGACGCCGAGCACCGCAGCGCGCAGCGCGAGGGCCCTGGTCTCGCCCGTGGCGTCGCCCGGCATCGGTTCGTCGGCCACGGCGATCTTCAGGGCGGCGGCCTGTGGGTCGGGCAGGTCGGTGGCGGCATCCACGGGGAGCTGCACCAGCAGGTCGCGCAGGCCGGCGTGGGCGACGCGAGCCTCGGTCTCGGCCGGGCGTGCAGCGACCACTCGGATCCCGCGGGTGGACGCGGCGTCGGCCAGTGCGCTCAGCAGCTCGGTCTTGCCGATGCCCGGCGGACCGAGCAGTCCGAGGGCCACCGGCCCCTCGCCGAGCCGATCGAGGAACCGGCGCTGGTCCTCGAGCTCGGCTCGCCGGCCGACCAGCTCGACCGCTTCGCCGTCGCGTCCTCGCACCTCCCGGCCGACCACCGACGAATGATAGGGAAATCCCCGATGCGCGACCGCCGGCACGGTGGTCCGCTGGCACCGTGTCGCATCGATCCAACCCGCTCCGCCCCGCCCTGCTCGTCGCCGTCTTCTCTGCCGCGCTGATCCTCGGGGGCTGCGGCTCCAGCGGTGACGACACCAGCACGGATACGACCGCGACCAGCGAGGAGGCCGGCACCGCGGACGACAGCGGAGCGATCGAGGGCGACGGAGGCGGCTCCTGCCCCGACCAGACCCAGGTCGCCGCGGCCGTGAGCGCCGACGTGGAGCTCAGCCCGGGGTCGAACCCCGTGGATGGCTGCAACTACTACGGGAAGGAGGGCACGCCCGATGCCGAGGTCTCAGTGAACGTGCTCATCGAGCAGCCGACCGCGCAGACCATCGACGACGTCGAGCGCAACCTGCCGGTCGATCGGGTGGAAGGGGTCGGGGATGCCGCATGGGAGACGGTCACCCCGGGCGGGATCGTCCAGTTCGGCGCCTTCGAGGACGACCGGTACGTGACCGTGACGATCGGCGGCGCCTCCGACGACGTGGCGATGGGCCGATCCGTCTACGAGCTGGTCTCGTGAACGGCGCCGACGAGCTCGACGCCGCCCCGGGCGACGACGCGGTCACCGTTCCCCGGGCCACCCTCGACGGGATCCTCGACCGGCTGGCGGTGCTCGAGGCACGCCTCGCCGAGCCGGTGGCCGCTCCCACCGGCGGTGGCGTCGATCCATCACCCATCGGAACCACTGGGCTCCTCGACCGCCGGCGGGCCCTCACCGCCCTGGTGGCGGGCGTTGCAGGGTCCGCAACGGTCCTGGCCGGCGCACGTCCGGCAGCCGCCGCGAACGGCTCGCCGCTGATCTTGGGCAACACCGCCAACACGGCCACCAGCCCCACCGGCCTCGCCGTGCAGGGCACCGGTGTCGGCTACGGCATCGGCGTCACCGACAACGGCCTGGCCACCGTACCCACGAGCGCCGCCGTGCTGGGCCATGCGAAGTCCCAGAACTTCGCGGTGGGAGTGCTGGGCATGGGCCAGGGCTCCATCGGTGTCGGTGTCGAGGCTCGCGCTGAGGGTGGGACCGCCGTGCGCGCCGCCTCGACCTCCGGCAACGGCCTGACGGCCTCGAGCGGGTCGAGCACCGGCATCGTCGCGTCCACCAGCAGCACCAGCGCGTCGGCGCTCCTGGCCTACGGCGGTCGCCATGCCATCGTCGCCGACAACGAGCAGGGAGCCCAGCTGTTCCTGGTGCCGCGAGCCGCACCGGTGACCGACCCGAAGGTTCCGGCGGACCCCGGCGTCATCTACGCCACCGGCGGTCGGCTGGCGGGCACCGGCCGGGTGCGCTCGACCCTCTGGACCTGCGTGTTCACCGAGGGCGATGACATCCGGTGGAGGGTCCTGGCCGGACCGACCACCGCCGGGTCGCTCCACGTGCTCCCGGTGCCGGCTCGGATCTACGACTCCCGACCCGGCACGTCCCCCTTCGTCGGGCTGAAGGCGCCGCTGAAGGGAAGCGAGATCCGGACGCTCGACCTCAAGGTGAACGGCTCCACGGTCCCCGCGGGGGCGACGGCGGCCGTGCTCACGGTCCTGCTGGTGAACGCCGCCAACGCGTCGGGCAACTTCACCGTGTGGGCGGGCGGCGCCGCTCGCCCCGCCGCCAACACCATGGTCTGGGGCGGCAGTGCCGGACGGTTCTGCACCACCGCCCTCACGTCCCTCGACGACCAGGCCCGCATCCAGGTCAGCTCCAGCGCTCCCACCAACCTGGTGATCGACGTGGTCGGCTACTACCGCTGAGGGAACGATCACCTCGCTGCGACGAGCGACACCGGCCCGAGGACGAGGAAGGCCCGGACCTTGCGGACCGGGCCTCACCTGCGTGTTCGATGGTGGCGGGGGCAGG
>CALANQ010000549.1 GCA_937926025.1 uncultured Acidimicrobiales bacterium | reverse complement strand
TCGGGGTCGTCCGGGTCGTCGGGGTCGTCCGGCCATGTGCCCAGCGCGGCCGCCGAGCCCGGGGCGTGGGGCCAGGCCTCGGGCTCCTGGGCGTCGGCGGGATCGATGAGGTTCGGTTCGGTGTCGGCCCGCCAGCGGCTGAGCGGGGCTCCAGGGTCGATCTCGTAGACGCCCCGGCCGACGCGTCGCACCCGGCCCCTGACGACCTCGTGGCCCATCGCGTCGGCCAGCGCCTTGCCGGGCTGGTGGCTGGCGATGCTGTATCCGTAGTGGTGCAGGAGAGCGTGCAGCTCCCGGAGCGTCAGGCGGCCGTGCACCCGGAGGACGGCCCGGCACGTAGCCCGGAGCGCGCGGCCGCCGATCATGATCGCGGCTGGGTGGGCGGGCGGCATGGGCAGTTCTTCCGCATCGGGCGGCTGCCGGCCGGCTCGGTGCGGCCACCGCGGCCAGAGCTGGTTGCGGTTCTCGTCGAGGTCTCGCAGGATCTGGATGCGTCGTGAGGTGAGGCGGGTCAGCTGCTCGTCGGTCTCCGATAGCTCCATGCGCAGCATCTGGCGGTTGGTCTGGAGGCGGAGCCGCCGCTGGTTCGGCATGCGCTGGATCTTCCGGAGCGGCTGGCGCCGTCGGTACTCCTGCCACATGCGGCGCCTCGATCGGCGGTCGGTGGGGCGGGGTTCGTCTTCGGTGGGGGGCATGGTCGGCTCGCTTGACGGGTCGGCGGATGGATGGAGGGCGTTCCCTCGAGCGAGGCCGGCGATCCGGCGAGTGCGTCCATCGTGCGCCGGGGGTGTGACAGCCGAGATCGCCGGTCACCCCCACCCTCCCCGCACCCGTCCGCCTGCTCCCGGGGCCGTACGCGTCGATTCGACGTCGAATCGACGCGTACGGCCGACGAAAGGGGGGAGGTGTGGTCGGGCGGGCAGGTCAGCAGGAGGGGTTCGTCGATGAGCGACCGAGGCAGGTCGAGGCGCGTGTGGGCGCGAGCCCCGCGGGCAGGGGGTGATGGGTGAGGGGCGTGACGGCGAGCGCAGGCGCAGCGGGGCGATGGTGCGAGTGGGCTGCGGGTGGGGCGCTGGTGCGGCGCTGGTGCGGGGACCGGCGCAGGAGACGAGTCGGTAGCGTCATGGGCAGAGGTCGCCGTCGTTTGCCGTTCGCCGTTCGCCGTTCGCCGTTCGCCGTTCGCCGTTCGCCGAGCGCCGAGGGCCTCGTCCAGCACCAGCAACCGGGAGCGATCGCATGCACACCTTCGGCCAGATCTACATCGACGGTCAGTGGGTGGACCCGCACGGGACAGGGACGATCGATGTCATCAACGCCTCGACCGAAGAGGTCATGGGGTCGATCCCCGAGGGCGATGCGACGGACGTCGACCGTGCGGTCGCTGCGGCTGCCGCCGCGTTCCCCGGCTGGGCAGCGACGGCCCCCGACGATCGGGCGAAGTTCGTGCAGGCGATGGCCGAGGGCATCGCCGCCCGCTCGGACGAGATCGCCGAGACGATCTGCGGTGAGGTCGGCATGCCGATCTTCCTGTCCAAGCGGATCCAGGCGGGGCTCCCGCAGGTGATCGCCGGCAGCTACCCGGCCATCGTGGACGACTTCGCCTGGGAGGAGACGATCGGCAGCTCGCTGGTCGTGAAGGAGCCGATCGGCGTCGTCGGTGCGATCACGCCGTGGAACTACCCGCTGCACCAGATCGTGCTCAAGGTGGCTCCCGCTCTGGTCGCCGGGAACACGGTCGTCCTCAAGCCGAGCGAGGTCGCCCCCCTCAACGCGTTCATCCTCGCCGAGATCATCGATGACCTGGGCCTCCCGCCCGGGGTGTTCAACCTGGTGTCGGGCACCGGCCCGGTCGTCGGCGAAGCGATCGCTGCTCACCCTGACGTCGACATGGTGTCCTTCACCGGCTCCACGGCGGCCGGCCGACGGGTCGCCGAGGTCGGGGCCCGCACGGTGAAGCGCGTTGCGCTCGAGCTGGGCGGCAAGTCCGCCAACATCCTCCTCCCCGGGCTCGACGGCGACGATCTCGCGAAGGCGACCAAGGCCGCAGTCGGTTCCGCCTACCTCAACTCGGGGCAGACCTGCACCGCCTTCACGAGGCTCCTCGTCCCCGCAGCCAAGCACGACGAGATCGTGGAAGCGCTGCGAGAGGAGGTCGAGACCACCTACACGCTCGGTGATCCCGCCGCTGGCGCAGGACGGCTCGGCCCGCTCATCTCCGACACCCAGCGCGACCGGGTCCGTGGCTACATCCAGAAGGGGAACGACGAGGGCGCCACGCTCGTCACCGGCGGCCCCGAACAGCCCGACGACCTGCCCACCGGCTACTACGTCAAGCCCACGGTCTTCGCCGGGGTCACCAACGACATGACGATCGCCCGCGAGGAGATCTTCGGGCCGGTCCTGTCGGTCATCCCCTACGAGACGGTCGACGACGCCGTCGCCATCGCCAAAGACTCGACCTACGGCCTTTCAGGCGGGGTGTGGGGTGCCGCCCTGGACGAGGCCAAGGCGGTGGCCCGTCGGATCCGCACCGGTGGCGTCGAGGTCAACGGCGGGGCGTACAACCCGCTCGCACCGTTCGGCGGCTACAAGCAGTCCGGGATCGGGCGCGAGGCCGGCGTGTACGGCCTCGAGGAGTTCCTACAGACCAAGTCGCTCCAGCTGTAGCCGAGCCGGCCCCGCACATCGGCAGGGCGCCGATCAGGCCTCTGGCTGGTCGATCCAGGCGTCGATCGTCCTCCACGTCGACCGGGTCCCGGTGGCGTGCCACGCCCAGGCCTCGGTCACGCTGTCGATCGGCACCCGAATCCGAACATACGGGTCGGTGACCAGATCAGGCGGGGACCCAATCCCCTCCATCTCGTCGAGGTCGGGCAGCAAGATCGCCAGTGTCCCGGCCGAGAACCAGACCACCCAGCCCGGAACCCGCCGGTCCGTCGGGGTCTTGCCGAACACGGCGGCCGGCCAACCCTGGCCTGTGTCGTAGAGCGTGCCGGGCACGGTCGCGGGCCGCTGGTCGAGCGCGTGCGGCGCCAGCATGGACCAG
>CALANQ010000548.1 GCA_937926025.1 uncultured Acidimicrobiales bacterium | reverse complement strand
CAGCTCGAAGGTGAACGCCTGCTCGAAGCGGTAGCTGCGCTTCACGTCCCACAGGTCGATCCCGTTCAGCGACTCCTTGCCCGCCCGGATCACCGTCGGCGACTTCGCCGCGATCTGCTCGGCCACCCGGAGGGCCGCATCGCGCAGCTCGGCCTGGGGCACGACCTCGAGCACCGACCCGAACGCATGCAGCTCCTGGGCCGTGGCGTTGGCCGACGTGTAGACCATCGCCCGCATCTTGTGCTGCGGCACCAGGCGGCTGAGGTGGGTGGCCGCACCGAGGGCGCCCCGGTCCACCTCGGGCAGCCCGAACACGGCATCGTCCGCCGCCACGATCACATCGGCGTTGCCCACCAGGCCGATGCCGCCGCCCACGCAGAACCCGTTGACCGCCGCGATCACCGGCACCTTGCACTCGTACACGGCGGCGAAGGCCTCGTAGCAGCCCCGGTTGGCGCCGATGAGGGCGTCGTAGCCCTCCGTCGCCTGCATCTCCTTGATGTCGACCCCGGCGTTGAAGCCCTTGCCCTCGGCCCGCAGCACGACCACCCGCACCTGGGGGTCGTCGCCCGCAGCCCGCACCTGCTTCGCCACCTCGTACCAGCCGGCCACGGTCAGCGCGTTCACCGGCGGGTTGTCCATCACCACCTCGGCGATGCCCCGCTCGTCGACGGTCGTCGTGATCCCCATGGCGACACTTTCTGATAGGTCGTCAGATTCCGGCGGTCACCGTAGCCCCGACCCCCCGACCACTCGAACTTTCGATGCGAACGGTTGCAGGGCAACGACGAGCATCGAAAGTTCGAGCGGTGGCGGTGGGGCGAGGGTGGTGGCGGGCGATGTGCCACCCTTGCGGCCGTGACGATCGAGATCGACCTTGGTGGACAGGTGGCGCTGGTGACGGGCGGAGCCCGCGGCGTCGGGCGCGGCATCACCGACCGGCTGCTGGCCGCCGGAGCGACGGTGGCGGTGTGCGGGCGCACCGTGCCCGACGACGGGGCGCTGCCCGACCGCGTGACGTTCCACCAGGCCGATGTGCGCGACCCGGAGTCCGTCGACGCCCTGGTGGACGAGGTGGTCGCCCGGCACGGCCGCCTCGACATCGCCGTCAACAACGCGGGCGGAGCGCCGGGCACCGAGGCGGCCACCGCGTCGCCCCGCTTCACCGACAAGATCATCGCCCTCAACCTCACCTCGGCGATCCACGTGGCGCAGGCCGCCAACCGGGTCATGCAGGCGCAGCCGTCGGGCGGGTCGATCGTCAGCGTCGGCAGCCTCTCGGGCCTCCGGCCCTCTCCCGGGACCGCTGCGTACGGCGCGGCGAAGGCCGGGCTGCTCAGCCTCACCACCAGCCTGGCAATGGAGTGGGCCCCGAAGGTCCGGCTCAACGTGGTGTCGGCCGGCATGGTCCGCACCGAGGTGTTCGAGGACTACTACGGCGGACCCGAGGGCGCCGCCGCGGTGAGCGCCACGGTCCCGCTCGGCCGGGTGGCCGAGCCCACCGACATCGGCAACGCGGTGGCCTTCCTGGCCAGCCCACTGGCCGCCTTCGTCACCGGGGCCAACCTCGTGGTCCACGGTGGCGGCGAGCAGCTGGCCTTCTTCGAGCACCAGCGGGGCTGACCCCATAGATCAGCAGGCAAGCTCCACATCGGTGTGGACGAAGTCGTCGCCCTTGCACAGCAGCGGTTCGCCGGTCGCTGACGCCAGTGCGTAGCTGAAGCAGTCGCCGAAGTTCAGCCTCGCCGGCGATCCCGAACCCCGACCGAAGCGGATCGCGGCGCGCCGAGCGATCACCGCCTGGCTCTCGTCGACCGGCACGATGACCGCTTCGCAGACGGCGAGGAACCGATCGAGCAGGGTCTGGCGGTCAGACCCTACGACGAGCGAGACCTCGAGCACGGTCGCTGCTGAGATCGACACCGCCTCGGCCGCTTCGATGAGGCGACGGAACTCCGCTGCCTCGGGCTCGCTGCGGAGGATGGCCACGATGGCGCTCGAATCGAGGATCACCGGGGCAGGCCGAGATCGTCGTAGAGATCGTCATCCGTGAGGTACGGACTGTCGATCGCCTGGCTCTGGCGAGCGATGGCGAGGAGCCGTTCGCCCATGCCGACACGATCGGCTCGCCGCCCGTCGTCACGGTCCAGCGCCTCGCGCAGGGCCTGCCGGACGGCACCGGTAGCGGTGGTGCTCCGCCGTGCTGCCAGTTCGTGTGCCATTCGATGCACCTCGGGATCCTTGATGTTCAGGGTTGGCATGACGGGATTCTACCCTCCAACGGTAGAATCCCGGCCGATCCGGCTTCCTTTTCATACCTTGTCAGCATGCTCCATGCATGTGCAACCTCTGTGATGAAACATCGTTCCACGACGAGCTGCTCCGTCTCCGCGAGCAGTTCGACCGGATCGGCTGGACCGCCGTCGCCGTCGAAGGCGACGATCAGAAGGTGGGCTGGGCGTACACCGTCGGCATGATCCGATCGGGGCATGCCGAGCTCGTCGTCCTCGATCAACCGGTCGAGGTGGCCCACCGGCTCTTCGAGACGCTGGCTCCTCAGCTCGCCGCGGGTCGCGTCCTGGCCCCTGGGTCCGTGCTCGAGGTCCTGGGCCGGTCCTGGGCCGTCCTCGCCGTCGATCCGACCAACGTCCGGGCTGGGCTGCTGTCCTGGTGGCCCGAGATCTTCCCGCACTGCCCGTGCCACGGACGGCCGTTCGCCGTCCAGTTGATCGACCTCGACGACCTGCCGGCCGAGCGGCTCCCGGGAAACCGCCGGCTCGACCAGCGCTACGAGCCGAGCGGAGGCCGCCGCGCACCTCGATCGCAGCGACGACGGCAGGAGCGAGCCGAGGCGAAGCGGAGACGGGCCACCTGACCTGCCGACTCAGCCTGCGGCGGCCGGCCAGGCGGCCGGGTCCAGGCCGAAGTAGGCGACCAGGACCTCGTACAGGTCCGGTGTGTCCGCGGCCAGGGCGTCGGGGCGGGTGAGGAAGACCTCGGCGGCGGTCGAGAAGAACTCGCCCGGGTCCTCGCCGGCGTAGTCGCCCAGCACGTGGTCGTCGCCGAGGTCCTGGACGGACCGGAACTCGCGGGTGCACACGTCGATCCACTGCGCCCGGAGGTCGGGCGCCATCGGCGGGGTCCCGTCGACGGTGCCGTCGAGCATGTCGAGCTTGTGGGCGAACTCGTGGATCACCACGTTGCGCCCCGAGCGGTGGTGGCGCAGGTCCCAGACCACGTCGGACCAGGCCAGCGTGATGGGCTCGTCGTCGTGGCCGGCCTCGCCCGACGACCAGTCGTCGGGATCGTCCACCCACGTACCCTCCACCGGCCCCTCCCGCTCTCCTGCCGGGAGGGGGTCGGCGTGGACGATGATCGACCGCACGTTCGGGTAGGTGGCGGCATCGGCGGGCAGCCCGGACACCAGCAGGGCGGCCTGCGCGGCCACCACCAACCGGACCTCGTCGGTCACGGCGAACCCGGCGGCGGCCTCCCATCGCTTGGTGGCGAGGAGGTGCTCCACGACGTCGCGGGCCGCCGTGCGCACCTCGACCGGCACGTCCCACCACGAGGGCGCTCGCGCCGCCACCACGTCCTCCCAGTCGTCGGGCAGCGGGTCCGGGGCCCGCCGCCGCCAGCGCGGCACCGCTACCGGTTGGCCCGCTCGCGTGCGGCGGGGTCCTGCCGGTAGAACTCGGAGAGCACGGCGTAGAGCTCGGGCCGGTCCTTCTGGAGCTTGATGCCCTGGTCGAAGAAGACCTCGGTGACGACGGCGAAGAACTCGCCGGCGTTGGTGCCGGCGTAGTCCCGCAGCAGCCGGCTGCCGCCGCCCGCCCGGATGGCCTCGAACTCGGAGGTGCACGCCCCGACCCAGCGGTCGTTCAGCTCCCGGGTGGCCAGCGGCGGCGTGCCGTCGACCACCCCGTCGAGCATGTCGATCTTGTGAGCGAACTCGTGGAACACCACGTTGAAGCCGCGCTCGGGGTGCCGGGCGTTGCGCTCGGTCTCGTCCCACACCAGCACCACGGGCCCGTACTCGTGGTCGGCCTGCCCGAGGATGGCCATGGGCTCGTCGGTGACCAGGCCGTGCATGGAGGCCGACGCCCGCTCGCCCTGGAGGACGAGCGTGGTGGGGTGGACGATGATGTCGCCCACCTTGCGGTAGGCGCTCCAGTCCAGTCCGAGGATCAGCATGGCGGCCTGGGCGCTGATGATCAGCCGCATCTCCTCGGTGAGGGTGAAGCCGTTGGCCGCCTCCCACCGCTTCTCCCCCAGCAGACGGATGATCAGGTCCCGCAGGACCGTGCGCTCCTCGAGCGTGTAGTCGAACCAGCGGACCACGACGGCCGAGACCTGGTCCTCCCAGTCATCGGGAAGCTCGTAGTCGTGACGGTGCCGGAAGATCCCCATCCGCCGAGTCTGCCCGGCACGGACCTCAGCGCGGGACCGGGGCGGACGGGCCCGAGCTCAGGATGCGGCTTCGAGCAGGTAGCCGCGGCTGCGGACGGTGCGGATCACCAGGCCGAGCGGCTCCAGCCGGCGGCGCAGCCGCACGATGTGCACGTCGAGGACGTTGCGCCCGGGGATGCCCTCGGGCCAGCCGGCCCGGGCGAGGGCGTCGCGGCTGACGACGGCCCGGTAGCGGTCCAGCAGCACACCCATGAGGCGGTGCTCCACCGGCGGCAACGAGACCCACTGGCCGCCGAGGCGGAGCAGCCCGTTCTCGTCGAGCTCGGGGATGTTGGCCTCCTCGGCCCCGCGCGCCCGGTCCTCGAGGACCCGGACCCGCGCCCGCACGTCCTCATCCGATGCGGGCAGCCGGACCCAGTCCTCCAGCGGGTCGGAGGTGAGGGGCGGCGCCACCCCTTCGGGCACGAGCACCAGCCGGGCCTGCCCTGCGGTCCGGATCTCGGCCAGACGGGATTCCTCGGCTGGCCATCGGACCATCTCCACCTGCATGCGGGCAACGTAGGTAACCGACGTTTCACGATTGTTTCGCCGCTGTGAAGGACCGACGCAAGCAACTCGTCCTCGACGGGCCGAACCCGCTGGACCTTGTCGTCGACCGCTATTTCTGACGTACCATCAGAAACCGTGATCCGCGAACACGAGGGGCCCGCATGACCACCAAGACGCAAGCGCCCGCGCTGGGCTCCGAGGGCTGGTTCACCACCGTCCCCGAGCCGGCGCTCCTCGGCCAGCAGTGCACCACCTGCGGCACCTACGTGTTCCCCAAGGCCGGTTACGGCTGCCCGAACCCGGCGTGCCTCGGCACCGAGTTCGACGAGGTCCGCCTCTCCCGGTTCGGGACCGTCTGGAGCTACACCGACGCCTGCTACCAGCCGCCCGCCCCGTTCGTGACCCCGGGCGACGAGCACGTCCCGTTCTGCATCGCCGCCGTCGAGCTGGCGGCCGAGGGGCTGGTCATCATGGGCCAGGTCGTGGCCGGCGTGACCGTGGCCGACCTGAAGGTCGGCCAGCGCATGGAGCTGGTGGTCGACGTGCTGTTCAGCGACGAGGACACCGACCACCTCGTGTGGAAGTGGAAGCCCGTCGAGACCGAAGGGGAGGTGGCCTGATGGCCGGGACCAACGACGTCGCCGTCCTCGGGGTGGGCATGCACCCGTGGGGCAAGTGGGGCCGCAACTTCGTGGAGTACGGCGTGGCCGCCGCGCAGGACGCGCTGCGCGACGCCGGCATCGCGTGGAGCGACGTGGACTTCGTGTCCGGCGCGGACACCATGCGCAACGGCTACCCGGGCTACGTCTCGGGCGCCACGTTCGCCCAGGCCCTCGGCTGGACCGGGGCCCGCGTGGCCTCCTCGTACGCGGCGTGCGCCTCGGGCGTCACCGCGCTGGAGGCGGCCCGCACCCGCATCCTGGCCGGGCTGGCCGACGTCGCCCTCGTGGTCGGCGCCGACACCACCCCCAAGGGCTTCCTCGCCCCCAACGCCGGCGATCGTCCCACCGACCCCGACTGGCTGCGGTTCCGCCTGGTGGGCGCCACCAACCCCACCTACTTCGCGCTGGCCGCCCGCCGCCGCATAGACCTGTACGGCGCCACCAGCGAGGACTTCGCCAAGGTCAAGGTGAAGAACGCCAGGAACGGCCTGGCCAACCCGAACGCCCGCTTCCAGAAGGAGGTGTCGGTGGAGGACGTGCTGGCCAGCCCGATGGTGGCCGATCCGCTGCACCTGCTGGAGATCTGCGCCACCTCGGACGGCGGCGCGGCGGTCATCCTGACCTCGATGGACTTCGCCCGGCGCCACGCCGGCTCGGCCGGGGCGCCGGTGCGCGTGGCGGGGGTGTCGACGGTGACGCCCACGTACCCGAACACCATCATCGACCTGCCGGACATGGCCACCGACTCCACGGCGGTCGTGGCCCGCGACGAGCGCACGTTCAAGCAGTCCATCGCCCACGCGGCCTACGAAGAGGCCGGCATCGGCCCCGACGACCTGTCGCTGGCCGAGGTGTACGACCTGTCCACGGCGCTGGAGCTCGACTGGTACGAGGACATCGGCCTGTGCAAGCAGGGCGAGGCCGAGCGCCTGCTCAACGACGGCGACACGCAGCTGGGCGGCCGCATCCCGGTGAACCCCAGCGGCGGCCTGGCCTGCTTCGGTGAGGCCGTGCCGGCCCAGGCCATCGCCCAGATCTGCGAGGTCACGTGGCAGCTCCGGGGCCAGGCCACCGGCCGCCAGGTGGAGGGCGCCACGTCCGGCATCACCGCGAACCAGGGCCTGTTCGGCCACGGCAGCAGCGTCATCCTCGTGAAGTAGGGGCGGCTCGCCGCCGAACCCCTCCCCGGGTTGCCGGGTGAGATGTCCTCACCTGCCCGGGTGACGAGAAGGTCGTCCAGAGCTGGCCTCTGACCAGGCGCGATGCGGGTGGAGCGTGCGCCAGCCGTCACTGAGGTGCGGCATGAGCCAGGCAGGAGGCAACCATGCACCGACCCGTCCGAATCCTCGCGCTGGCGGGGACCCTCGCCGCAGCCGCCGTCGTGGCCACGCCCGAGGTCGCCAGCGCAGCCGTCAACGTCACGCGGTCGGGAACCGTCGTCACCGTCAACGCCACGGGGGACGTGTCGATCGAGTTCACCTGCGAGAGCGGATCGTTCGCGGCGGCGGGTGTGGTGGCCAGCCCGGCGATCGCCTGCGGTGCGGTCACCGAGGTCGACGTCAACGGCGACGCAGGCCCGCAGAGCGTGAGCGGGGAGCAGCTGAACAAGGCGGTCTTCGCGGGCAACCCGTTCCTCGAGGCCGTGCTCGGCGATGGCGCCGACCGGCTCACCGAGACGGACCGCGCCGACGGCATCGACATGGGCCCAGGGTCCGACACGATCTTCCTCGACACCGGTGGGTTCAACAACGGCACCACCACCATGGGCACGGGCTCCAACGACGTCGCCTACGTCGACGGCACCGAGGGACCCGACTCCATCACCGCCACGTCCACCAACGCCGACGTCACGACCTTCGTGGAGACCAACGACGGCGGCTCGGCCCGGACCATCAAGAACGTGGATTCCCTCAGCCTCCGCGGCCTCGGTGGGCCCGACACGATCGATGCCAACGGCGTCACCGCAGCGTCGGGCATCGGCAGCGTCGCCATGCTCGGAGGCGAGGGCAACGATGACCTGCGAGCGGGGGTCAAGCCCTCGAGCATGTACGGGCTGGAGGGCACGAACACCATGACCGGCGGCCCGGCCACGGACTTCTTCATCTCCTACAGCGAGACCGACACCATCAACGCCTTCGGCGCCGGCAGCGACCAGCTGTACGACATGTTCAACGGTCGCTCAGGTGGCCGCACGGTCAACGGCACGAGCCTCAACACCTACCAGCAGATCCAGGACAAGTGCGATGTCCAGAGCCGCGTGCGGTCGATCAGCGGGCAGCCGACGGTGGTGTCGAGCCTGTGCCGGCCCGGCATCCAGACCCTTCCCGCCGACCTCGGGGTGATGGTCCTCGACTTCCGTGATGACGTGGACAACAAGGGGCTCGCCGACGTGGTCGTCCCCGGCGACCAGAACGTGAACGTCTCGGGCGACAGCTTCACCGACGACCTGATCGACGTCACCGTGCCCAGCGGCACCTGGACCACATCGGTGGCCGTGAACGGCGCGGTGACCGTGAACACCTCGGACCCCGCACTGGGCGACGTGATCTACAACAACATCGACGACGCGACCGTCCACGGCCCGTGGGCCGACAAGAACCAGAGCTTCGCCCACCGGGTGATCCGCGACCTGCTGTACCGGTTCCCCAGCTCGGGCGAGAGGGAGGGCATCCGCACCTCCCTGGCCAACGGGACCAAGACGCGGGCCCAGGTGGTGGCAGCCACCATGAACACCGACGAGTACCGCGGGCTCGACGTGGACCGGGTCTTCGTGCGGTTCCTCGGCCGCGTGCCCGACCCAGGCGGCCGCACCTACTGGATCAACGCCCTGCGGGGCGGCCGGTCGCTGCAGAAGTTCCGGGCCCAGCTCTTCGGGAGCAACGAGTACTTCGTCAAGAAGGGCGGGAGCACCACCACCGGCTTCGTTCGCAGCGCCTACTTCGACGTGCTGGGCCGGCTCCCGGACCCCTCCGGCGAGGCCTACTGGGTGAACAAGATCAACTCGGGCACCGGTCGAGGGTCCGTGGCCAACGCCTTCCTGGCCTCGACCGAGGCCCGCCGGGCCATCGTGAAGGACCAGTTCCAGCGCTTCGCCCTGCGGCTGCCCACCACCACCGAGTCCCAGCAGTGGGTCGCCAGCCTCGGCCAGCCCACCGGCGAGATCGACCTCATCGCCTTCCTGGCCGCCAGCAGCGCCTACCTCAACGCCGGCTGATCGGGATCAGTACTCCCGCTCGGGCACGTCCCGATCGGGGTGGTCGAGCTGGATGTGGAAGTTCAGCTCGGCCAGGTTGATGAAGCGGAGCTCGCAGAAGGGGCACTGGTGCACGTCGGCCATGGCTCCATCGTCGCGCTGGTGCGGCGGCCGCGCCCCCACGGGGTTGCGGCCGCCGCACCAGCCTTCCGCCGCCTGATGACCGATGGAGCGGCAGACGGTCCCGGCCCGGCGATCAGGCCAGGGCGGCGGACGCCCTCAGGACCACCTTGAGGTCCCGGCGGCGCTGCTCGAAGGTGGCACCGACGGCGATCAGTGCGATGCCG
>CALANQ010000547.1 GCA_937926025.1 uncultured Acidimicrobiales bacterium | reverse complement strand
ATCGGAGCCGAGATCCTCGCCGGCGCGCTCGATGCCGAAGGCGTGGCCGAGCGGTGCGATGCGGGCACCCGGTGCGGCAACTGCCGCCCGGTCGTGGAGGCCCTCCTGGCCGAGCACGGCGTCACCATCCGCCGGGCCGTCGTCGCCGCCTGAGCCCTCCCGGCCCGGCCTCCCACCCCGTCAAGGTGCCCTGCCACCGCCCGTCGGCGGTGCTTCCGGGCCGGCGGCAACCGTCCCGACCGTCAGACCCGTTGGCTACGGTTGGCCCACGTCCCACTCCCCTGTTGCGAGGCTGACATGCAAGGCGATCCCGAGATCATCGAAGCGCTGAACGAGATCCTGACGGCCGAGCTGACGGCCATCAACCAGTACTTCATCCACGCCAAGATGCGGGAGAACTGGGGTTTCCAGAAGCTGGCCGCCGTCGCCCGCCGGGAGTCCATCGAGGAGATGGAGGACGCCGACAAGATCATCGAGCGCATCCTCTACTTCGACGGCGTCCCCAACCTGCAGCGCTACAACCCGGTGCTGGTCGGCGAGACGGTGCCCGAGCAGCTCGCCCTGGAGCTGGAGACCGAGAAGGCCGCCATCGAGCGCTACAACCGCCACATCGCCCTCTGCGTTGCCAAGGGCGACAACGGCACCCGGGAGCTGATGGAGCACCGCCTGGTGGACGAGGAGTCCCACGCCGACTGGCTGGAGTCCCAGCTGCACGTCATCGACACCATCGGCGTCGAGAACTACCTGGCCCAGCAGCTCGACACCGACGACGACTGACGGACCGGCCGCTCAGGTCCCGTCGGTCGCCGATGGGGCCGGATCGGCACCGGGCGGGCCACCCTCGACCATCAGGGCCCGGCGCAGCTCGGCCAGCTCGTCGCGCAGCGACCGCACCTCCTCCAGGACCACCCGGGTGCGCTCGCTGTCGGTGAGGTCCCGATCGTCGACCTCGGCCAGCTCCTCCAGGTCGGCGTCGCTCTCGTCGGCTTCGGACAGGAACTCGGCCAGCGAACCGGCGAGCAGGCCGATGAGGGCGACGCCGCCCACCATCAGGATCACCGACACAAGGCGTCCCTCGGGCGTGGTCGGCACCAGGTCGCCGTACCCGACGGTGGTGAAGGTCACGAAGCCCCACCAGATGGCCTCGGACTGGGTGTCGAACCCGGCGCTGGGCGGCTCCACCCGGTACACCACCTCGGAGCACACCAGGATCAGGCCGATGCTGTAGAGCCCGGCCTTGCCGATGCGCTCCAGCAGCCGTCGGACGAAGGTGGTCATCCCGCCTGCCATCACCAGCCGGGCCAGCCGTCCGAGGCGGGCCAGGCTGAGCACGGCGATGTTGTCGCTCATCGAGGGCAGCAGGTACCAGGGGAACGTCAAGATGACGATGCCGAGGTCGAACCTGCCGATGCCGGACCTCAGGTAGCCCGGACGCCAGCGCACGTGCACGATCAGATCGACCAGGAACACCAGCCACGCGGCGATGTTCAGGAACACGAACGGGTCGTTCTTGAGCCGTGGGGCGATCGCCACCACGATCGGGATCAGCGCCGCCAGCACGATGATCGGTGTCGCCCGCTTCTCCCACCGGGCCAGGCGAGGATCGACGTCTGCGGGCGCGACGGAGGTGGAGCCCGGGACGGTCACCCGATCATGGTGGCCGACGCCGCGATCGCACGGGGGGATGGCGCGCCAGCCCCATCGCCGGGGGCGAGGATGGGGCCATGGCCGAGCCACCCCGATCCCGCTGGACCGACCGAGACGACCTGCCCCGCGGCGCCGACTACGACCAGCGGTTCGAGGCCCTGGCCGCCTCGGGCGCCGACGTGCACGGCGAGGCGGCCCTCGTCGCCGGGCTGAGCCCGGGGCCGAGGATCCTCGACGCCGGGTGCGGCACCGGGCGGGTCGCCATCGAGCTCGCCCGGCGCGGGTTCCACGTCACGGGCCTGGACATCGACGCTGCGATGCTCGACTCGGCCCGGGCCAAGGCACCCGAGCTGACCTGGATCGAGGGCGACCTGGCCGGAACCGACGCGGGCGGCCCGTTCGATCTCGTGGTGCTGGCCGGCAACGTGCTGATCTTCGTGGCGCCCGGCACCGAGGCGGCGGTCGTGGCCCGGTGCGCGGGCGCGGTCCCCGCCGGCGGCCTGGTGGTGGCCGGGTTCCAGGTGCAGCCCGGCGGCTACCACCCGGACCAGCTCGACCGGGACGCGGACGCCGCCGGCCTCGACCTCGTGGACCGCTGGTCCACCTGGGACCGGGAGCCGTGGTCCCCCGGCGGCGGCTACCAGGTGTCGGTGCACCGGCGCCGCGCCTGACGACGGCGGGCGCTCAGGCGGAGGGGCGGCGCTTGGGCGGGCGGGGGAAGAACGCGGAGGTGCGCTCGATGTACTCGGCGTAGCCGGGCCGGCGCTTGCCGATGGTCTTCTCCAGCATGGCCACCCCCGACACGCGGATCAGCAGGAACGACATGACCAGCGGTCCGATCACGCCGTAGCGCCCGGGCACGGTCTCGGCCGCCACGAGGAAGATCCCCCACCACACGCAGAAGTCCCCGAAGTAGTTCGGGTGCCGCGTGTAGCGCCAGAGGCCCCGGTCCATGACCTTGCCCTTGTTCTCGTCCTTCGCCTTGAACGAGGCCAGCTGGGCGTCGCCGATGGTCTCGCACAGCAGGCCGACCATCCAGACGGCGACGCCCAGCACGGCCAGCGGACCGAACGACGCCGGCTCGTCCGCCGTGGCCGAGAGCTGGACCGGCAGCGAGACCACCCACATCAGCACGCCCTGGAGCGCGAACACCTGGAACAGGCTGATCAGCCAGAAGCGGTCGCCGTGCTTCTTGCGCATGGCCTGGTAGCGGTAGTCCTCGCCGTGGCCGATGTTGCGCCAGGCCAGGTAGCTGCTGAGCCGAAGCCCCCACACGCCCACCAGCGTCAGCAGCAGGTAGCGCCGGTCGTCGAAGCCGTCGCCGACCACGGCGGCGGTGGCCGCCACCACCACGAAGCCCGCGCCCCAGATGATGTCCACGATGCTGGCGTCGCGCAGCAGCAGCGAGACCAGCCAGGTCGCCACCATCACGGCGGCGATGGCCCCGGCGGACGCCAGGAGGACGGCGGCCACGCTCAGGCCCCCACCCGCAGCGCGGCGGGCGCGTCGGCGGGGACCGCCGGCGAGCGGGGCGCCACCGGTGCCAGCCGCTGGTACGCCTCGCCGACGGCGGGGCGCGGATCGGCCTCACCCTTGTTGGGCCAGAAGCTCATGGCCCGCTCGGTGAGCGCCGTGATGCTGAGCGACGGGTTGACGCCGAGGTTCGCCGAGACCGCGGAGCCGTCGGACACCGTCAGGCCCTCGTAGCCGTACACCCGGTGGTAGGGGTCGATGACCCCGGTCTCGGGGCTGTCGCCGACCACGCAGCCGCCCAGGATGTGGGCGGTGGTGGGGGCGTCGAGGATGGTTTCGTTCCACGCTCCCCACGGCTCGCCGTCGAGCATGTCGGCCACCTCGCGGGCGGCGTCGTTGGCCACCGGGAGGTAGCTCGGGTTGGGCTCGCCCTCCCCCGGCCGGCTGACCAGGACGCCCAGCTTCTTGTTGCGGCGCAGGGCGATGCTGTTGTCGCGGCTCTGCATCACCAGCAGGATGATCGAGCGCTCGGACCAGCGGTGGACCGACATCGACCGCAGGAACTGCACCGGGTGGCGGACCACCTTGGCCAGGAACTTCACCTGCCGGGGCGGGCCGTCGCCGCCGTCCACCAGCACCGTGGACAGCAGCCCCATGGCGTTGGAGCCCGGCGGGTAGCGCACCGGCTCGATGTGGGTGGTCTCGTCGGGGTGGATCGACGAGGTGATGGCCACCCCCCGGCTCAGCTCGGGGCGGGCGGTCTTCGCCGACGCACCGACGATGGCCTCGCTGTTGGTGCGGACGACGTCGCCGAGGCGGTCCGACAGGGCCGGCAGGCGGCCTTCGTCTCGCAGCTTGAGCAGCAGCTTCACCGTGCCCAGCACGCCGGCGGAGAACACCACCTGCTCCGCCGTGAACGTGCGGGTGCGCTTGCGGAACCAGGCGCCGGGCCGCTCGGTGGTGACCCGCCACCCGCCGCCGGGGAGCTGCTCGAGGTCGGTGACCTGCCGGTCGGGGTGGACGACGGCGCCGTTCTTCTCGGCCAGGTACAGGTAGTTGCGGTCGAGCGTGTTCTTGGCACCGACCCGGCACCCCACCATGCAGCTGCCGCAGTGGGTGCACCCGACCTTGTCGGGTCCCTCACCGCCGAAGTACGGGTCCGGAACCGTCTGGCCGGCCTTGCCGAACCAGACCCCCACCGGGGTGCGGTGGTAGGTGTCGCTCACGCCCAGTCGGTCGGCCAGCTCGTGCATGTATTTGTCCGGCGGGGTGTCCGCCGGCACCTCGTTCACGCCGAGCATGCGCTTGGCCTGGTCGTAGAACGGGGCCAGCTCGGCCTTCCAGTCGGTGATGTGGCCCCACTGCTTGTCCGTGTAGAAGGGCGCCAGCGGCTCGTAGAGCGTGTTGGCGTACACCAGCGATCCGCCGCCGACGCCGGCACCCGAGAGGATGGCGATGTCCTTCAGCGGAGTGATGCGCTGGATGCCCCGCATCCCGAGCCCCGGGGCCCAGAGGAATCGGCGCAGGTCCCAGCTGGTCTTCGGGAGGGTGGTGGTGTCGAAGCGCCGCCCGGCTTCGATCACGCCCACCCGGTAGCCCTTCTCGGTGAGGCGGAGGGCGGACACGCTCCCGCCGAAGCCGGAGCCGACAACCAGGACGTCGTAGTCGTAGGAGGCCATGGGGTGCATCGTCTCAGATCGGGCATGGGAGCGACGGATCCTGCGGGGAACGCGAGACGGGCCGGGCGCCGAAGCGCCCGGCCCGTCCCTGCCTCCCCCAGGATGAGGGCGACGTGGTGTGCGTGATCAGCTGGCGGGGGGCATGAGCACCGAGTCGATCAGGTACACCGTGGCGTTGGCGGTCTGGACACCGGAGCAGATGACCGTGGCCTGGCCGTCACCGACGTCGAAGGACGGGGCGTCGCCGGACACGGTGAGCTCGGCACCGTTGACCGTCTCGTAGGTGCCGCCGAGGTCCTCGGGCTCGATGCGCTCGGGGACGACGTGGTAGGTGAGGATCGCCGTGAGCTGATCCTTGTCCGCCAGCACGGCGTTCAGGTCAGCCTCGGGGATCTTGGCGAAGGCGTCGTTCACCGGGGCGAAGATGGTGAACGGGCCGCCCGTGTTGAGGGTGTCGACCAGGTCGGCCTCGCCGACGGCGGTGACCAGGGTGGACAGCGCCGGGTTGTTGCTGGCGGCCGTGGCCACCGGGTCCTGGGCCATGCCCTCGAAGGAGCCGTCGCCGGTCTCGGGGACGGCGGCGCAGCCTTCGCCCTCGGGAGCAGCCATCTCGTCGCTGCCGCTGTCGTCGGCCATCGTGGTCTCGGTGTCGCCGCTCTGGTCCGACATCGTGGTCTTGGTGGTGTCCGAGCCGCTCGACGAGGAGTCGCTGCCGCTGTCGCTGCTGCCGCAGGCGGCGATGAACAGCGCGAACGGCAGCACCACGGCGGCCATCTTCTTGCGGGTGGTGAGGTTCATCGGGGGATCCCTTTCAAGGGGGTTTGGGGAGCGTCCGCTTCGGGGCGCCTTCACGACCGTCTACGCACACGACCTCGGTTCCGGATGAACAGAATCCGGTGAACCACGAAGAACCGCAGGTCAGAGGGCATGGAATTTCTTCGCTAAACGGCTGCCGACGGACTGCCCGCCATCCGTCACCCTCCAGCGCAACGAAGACCTGGCATGGAAGATGCGCTGCCGCTGGCCGATGCCCCACCCCGCCGATCCGACCGGCCTCGGCCGTCGGTGTGGCGGTCGGCCCTCGCCGGTCTGCTGGCCGCCGGCCTCGCCCTCGCGGTCGGGGAGCTCGTCGCCGGCCTCTCCTCGCGGCTGACCGCCCCCGTCATCTCGGTCGGCAACCGGGTGGTCGATGCCGTTCCGGGCTCGGTCAAGGACTTCGCCATCGAGACCTTCGGGACCAACGACAAGAAGGCGCTCCTGATCGGGATCTACTCCGTCGCCGCGGTGTTCGGCCTGGCGCTCGGCGTCATCGCCAGCCGCCGCTGGTGGCTCGGCGCCGTCGGCATCGGTCTGTTCGCCGCCGTCGGCGTCTGGGCGGCGGGCCAGGAGGTGGGCGCCCCGGTCTGGGCCGGCCTCCCGAGCATCGTCGGGGCCCTCGCCGGCATCGCCGTGCTGGCCGTGCTGCTGGCGACCATCCCCGGCGCATCGCACCCCACCGCCGTCGAGCGCCTCGGTGTGGGCGGCGACGCCGTCGAGGACCCGTCCGACGGGCCGTTCGCCCGCCGCGGCTTCCTCAAGGCATCCGGCGCGGTGGTCGCCGTCGGGGCGATGGCCGCCATCGGCGGGCGCTGGCTGCAGGGCCGCTTCAGCGCGGCGGCGTCCCGGCTGGCCGTCACCCTGCCGAAGCCGAAGGAGCCGGTGACCCCGGTCCCCGAGGGCGCTGCGGTGGACCTCGAGGGGATCTCCCCCTTCGTCACGCCCAACGCGGGCTTCTACCGGATCGACACCAACCTCACCGTCCCGCAGCTGGCCGCCGAGGACTGGTCGCTGAAGATCACCGGCATGGTCGACGAGGAGCTCGAGTTCTCCTACGAGGACATCCTCGGCATGGACATGATCGAGGAGCGCATCACGATGACGTGCGTCTCCAACGAGGTCGGTGGCGGGCTGGTCGGCACCGCGGAGTGGCTGGGCGTGCCGCTCGATCACCTCCTGAAGGACCGTGCCGGCATCCGCAAGGGCGCCGACCAGATCGTGGGCCGGGCGTTCGACGGGTTCACCACCGGCTTCCCGGTCGACACGCTCGACGGACGGCCGGCGATGCTCGCCGTCGGCATGAACGGCGAGCCCCTCCCCCTGGTCCACGGGTTCCCGGCCCGCATCATCGTCCCGGGGCTGTACGGGTTCGTCTCCGCCACCAAGTGGCTGACCGAGATCGAGCTGACCACCTTCGCCGACTTCGACCAGTACTGGGTGAAGCGGAAGTGGTCCGACCGCGGCCCCATCAAGACCATGGCCCGCATCGACACCCCCAAGGGCCTCGGCAAGGTCAAGGCCGGACCGGCCCGGATCGGCGGCGTCGCATGGGCCCAGACGCGCGGCATCGAGAAGGTCGAGGTCAAGCTCGACGACGGCGAGTGGACCGAAGCGAAGCTCGCTGCGGAGGACTCCACCCTCACGTGGCGCCAGTGGACCTACGAGTTCGACGCCGCCCCCGGCCGCCACCAGGTCACCTGCCGGGCCACCGACGCCACCGGTGAGACCCAGACCGAGGAGCGCGCCAAGCCGTTCCCGAACGGCGCCAGCGGCTGGCACAGCGTGGCCTTCCTCGTGGACTGACCCGGGCTCAGCCGTCAGGCCGGGTCCGGGGCAGTCTGCTCGGTCCCGGACCAGGAACGTGTACTGCGTGTGCAGGTCGACGGGCACCGTCCGGGTTCGGCCCCGGTAGCGGTAGATCACGTCTGCGGTGTCGAGGCTCATGCCCCCGCCGGGGTCGTAGTACTCGCAGTTGGCGAGGTGACCTCGGAGGGAGACGCGCAGTCCGTTCCGCGGGACCGGCATCGGATCGCGCAGCGGCGGGTTCACGTCGAGGTCACCCGACGACGAGGCCGTGACCTCGTCGAGTTGGAAGATCCCGAGCGACGGCTGGGCGATCTGGACATCGACCACCTCCACGCCTGGATCGGCCCCGATGCAGAGCGAGAGCTCGACCTCGGCGCCGTCCCGGTAGGTCAGGACGGTCTCGTACGCGCCGGCGGCCTCCCGCTCCTCCACCGCCACCCCGTGGTCGGTGACCTCGCCGTCGGGTGCACCCGCCCCCGAGCAGAAGTTGACCACCGCGGCATCCGCGGTCGACCACCACTGGTAGGCCCCGCCGCCGGCTGCTCCCAGCACCACCACGGCGAGGATCAGCCAGGTGGTCCACCGGACCGCCCGGACGTGCGGCCACCAGCCGACGTGGGCGGGGAGGTCGTGCTCGGCGCGGATCATCGACGCGCACACCTCCGGAGGTCCGACCTCGGCCACCAGCTCGTCCCACGAACCGGCGGCGGGCCGCTCGGCCAGGTCCGTCCGGACCACGGCGATCAGCGCCTTGCGCTGGCGGTGCGGCACGTCGTGCAGCGCCCGTCGGACCTCGTCCACGTAGCGGTCCTCCACCACGTCCCACTGCCCGTACGCACCCGTGCTGGTCACCGCTTCCTCGCTGCTTCGATGATCTTGTCCACCGCGTTGCGCCGGGTCTTCCAGGCCAGGACCTCGCCGTCGAGGTGCTCCTCGCCCTCCGCCGTGAGGGCGTAGTACCGCCGGGCTTTGCCGTTGTCGGCCACGACCTGGCGAGACGTCAGGAGGCCACGCTGGTGCAGGCGGCGTAGGCAGGCGTAGATGGCCGCCTCGCCCAAGCCGTCGATGCCCGCCTCTCCGAGGTCCTGGGCGATGGCGTAGCCGTAGCTCTCCCCCTGCAGCCGGACCGCGCTCAGGACCACCAGGTCCACGGTCCCGCCCCCGAAGGCATCCTCACGCACGCTGATACTCTATGCGAAAGAGCATGGTCGGGCGAGCGGCCGCCCAGGACGCCTCAGCCCGATCCGGTCAGCAGCGCATCGAGGTGGCGCCGGGCCCGGTCGGCGAACTCGTCGCCCCACCCCCGCCCCACCGCGTTGGGCAGCGTGTTGAGCGCTTCGACCAGGTGGACGATGCGCCGGCGCTCGTCCCAGTGCGCCGGCACCGGCCCACCGTCGAGGTACGCCGACCGCAGGTCGTCGGCCCGGTCCGGATGGGCGCGCAGCACCTCGTACTCCAGCTTGAACCAGTCGCCCGCCCGGTCCCAGGGCTCGGCCGCATCCCAGTCGATGATCCCGGCCAGCGACCCGTCCGCCGCCAGGATCAGGTTCCCAAGGTGCAGGTCGCGATGGCAGACCACCGGCTCGGCGGCCCCGCCCACCCGACCGGCCAGCCGCGCCACCTCGGTGCCCACCCGATCCACCAGCGCCGGGTCCAGCCCCGCCTCCTGGCACCGACCAGCGATGCCCCGCATGCGGTGCTCCAGGTAGTCGGCCCAGCGCCGGAACGTGGGCGCAGAACCGTCGAGACGAGAGCTGAAGCCGTCGACGCGCCGGCGGTGCAGCGCACCGATCGCCGCCCCGAGCGAGCCGATCATGCGGCCTACTTCGGCCTCGCCCAGCGGTGCCTGATCGGCCGGCGTGCCGTCGATCCAGGTCAGGACGCGGACGAGGGAGCCGTCGACCTCCCCAGCGAAGCGCAGCTCGGGCACGGGGATGCCCGCTTCCCCGGCGAGGGTCAGCGCCCGGTGTGACGACGTCCACTTCGCCGCGCTGGTCAGCGGCCCCTGCTTCAGCACGTACCGGCCGCCGTCGCCATCGACCAGCGGCCAGGCCGTGTTGCTCAACCCGGCCAGCTGCTCCTGGACCGCCACATCCGCCCGTCCGAGCGCGTGGCGCGCCACCCGCTCCACGTCGCTCCCGCCCCTCGCCGCCGGGACCACCGCCGTCAGGCCGGGATCACGAGCGACGGCTTGGTGGTGGAGCCGCGGAACGGCTCGTACACGGCGAGCAGGTCGCCCCCGGGCCCGAACACCGACCAGTGCTCCGCCGCGTCGTCGGGGGCCAGGCCGAGGGCGGCCCGCTCCAGCACCTTCCCCACCGCCACGTCGGCGGCGAGGGCGTCGTCGACGTCGATGCGGGGCAGGTGGCGCACGGCATCGGCCATCGGCAGGGCCCGCTCCGGGGCCACCTGCTCCAGCGGCACGGCATCGTCCAGCGTGTACGGCCCGACCGACACCCGGCGCAGCCGCACCAGGTGCGCCCCACCGCCCAGGGCCGCGCCGATGTCCTGGGCCAGGGTCCGGATGTAGGTGCCCGACGAGCAGGTCACATCGACCTGGAACGAGAGGCCGCTCCCTCCGGCCGCCGCCTCGGCGAACGCCGTCGGCTCGGCGCCACCGATTCGCTCCAGCGCTGCCACCTGCGGACCGACCTCGCCCACCTCCAGGGCGTGGATGGTGACGGGGCGGGGTGCCCGCTCCACCTCCTTGCCCTCTCGGGCCAGCTCGTGGAGGCGCTTCCCGTCGATCTTGACGGCGGACACCATGGGCGGGATCTGCTCGATGTCGCCCACGAAGCCGGCGGCCACGGCCCGGACCTGATCGACGGTCACCTCCGCCATGTCGTGCACGGCCGTCACCTCACCGGAGGAGTCCAGGGTCGACGTGTCGACGCCCAGCCGCACCTCGCCGACGTACTGCTTTCCGAGCGGCGACAGGAACCGGAGCAGCTTGGTGGCCTTGCCCACCCCGAGCAGCAGCACCCCCGTGGCGTCGGGGTCGAGGGTGCCGGCGTGGCCGACCTTCCTCGTGCCGAGGAGGCCGCGGCTCTTGGCCACCACGTCGTGGCTGGTCCACCTGACGGGCTTGTCGACCACCACAAGCCCGTCAGGGCCCTGGTGGGCTCCCCCGCGCCGCGCCATCAGGCGTCGGCGTCGCCGGGCTCGGGCTTGTACCGCTCCGGGTCGTACTCGACGGGCGTGGCGCCCGGCTCGAGGTCCGGGAGGGTGCGCAGGACGGACTCGATGTGCTGGGCGCTGCGCAGCACGCCGTCCAGCTCGAAGCGGGTCTCGGGCGTGCGCTTGATCCGAGCCTCGCGCCCGATGGCGCGCTGCAGGCGGCCTCGGTGCTCCTCGAAGGCCTCGGCGACCTCGTCGTCGGCGTCGTCGCCGCGCGAGTGGTCGTAGTAGGCCACGGCCTTCTTGAGGTCGCCGTCGACCACCACCGAGGTGAGGGTCACGAACTCGAGCCGCTCGTCGTCGATGCGCTCGAGCTCCGAAGCGAGGATGTCGCGCACCAGCGTGTTGAGGCGGGCGGTGCGGGGGTAGTCACGGGCGGTCGTTCGCTTCGGCATGTCACGCTTCTTCCTCGTCGAGCCAGGACCGGCGGGCGGCGATGACCTCGACCTCGGGGAACGACCACACGAACCGTTCCACCGCGTCGAGCACCTCCCGGGCCTGGGTTTCGCTGGACGCCACCGTGGCGAAGGCCAGCTCGCTGCGCTGCCACTGGTCCTGGTACCCGACCTCGGACACCGCCACCCGGTGCCGGCGACGGGCGCCTTCGAGGATGGGGGTGATCACCGCCCGCTTCGCCTTGAGCGAACCGGTCACTGGGAGGTGCAGATCGACGACCAGGACACTGGCAAACACAGCGGAGCAAGCCTACCGACCACCCCACCCCGTCACCGACCCCGATTCCGGGGTCACCCAAGCCGCCCCCAGCGGCACGCGCGACCTGGGCCGAGCGGTGCAGGACCGGGTGGGGGTCAGCGGGTGGAGAGGGCGCGCTCGGTGGCGTCGTCGAGGCGGCCGGTCTCGCCGGCGATCCAGTGCCGGCGGCACAGCAGCTCGTAGGACACCTCGGCGGGTTCCGAGTCGCCGAGCGCCTCGACGTCGCCGATGACGACCGTCTCGCCCTCGTAGACCTGGACACCGTCGACCATCCGGGCGTTGTGCGTGGCGCGAGACCCGCACCAGCAGCGGGCCTCCACCTGGAGCTCGCAGCGCTCGTCGGCCACCTCCAGGAACCGGGACGTGGCCGGGAACAGCCGACCACGGAAGTCCGTCAGCAGGCCGAGGGCGTGGACGTCGGTGTCGAACTCGTCGACCACGCGGGCCAGCTGATCGGCCTGCTCAGGCGCATAGAACTGGGCCTCGTCGCAGACGAGGTAGTGCAGCGTGCCGTGATGGGCCACCTGCTGGGCGGCCAGGGCGTACAGATCGAGCTTGGGACCCACGTCGACCGCGGCGGCGGCCACGCCGAGCCGGCTGCTGACCTGCGCCCCCTCCCGGTCCAGGTGGGTGCACAGCAGGCCCCGCAGACCCCGGGTGGAGAGGTTGTGGTGGATCTGGAGCGCGAGGGTCGACTTGCCCGACCCCATCGTCCCGTACGAGAACCGCAGCACGCCCACGGGCGACAAGTTACACCGCTGTGGTTCGCTGCGCTCCCCCGCCGGTTCCGGCCGAGGAGGAGCCCTCGGGCGGGCGGAGCGCCAGCTGCAGGCCCATGCCCGGGTCGAGCGAACCGGCGACGAGCGAGCGCCAGGTGTCCATCACCGCCTCGGGACCGGCCACCCGGCGGATCTCCAGCCAGGAGGCAGCGAACGCCGTGAACCGCTCCCAGGCGGCCTCGAGCTGCTGATCGGAGCCTGCTTGTCCCCACGTCGCGGCGCGCTTGGAGATCTGGAGCTGGGCGTAGAACACCTCGGGCACGGGCCCGGCGGGAGGCGCGGGCGCCAGGAGCCGCGCGGCCGCCGGCTCGTTCGAGAGCCCGACGGTCATGGAGTGGCCCAGCGCGTCGCCGAACCGTCGGTGGACCGCGTCGCGAGCATCGAGGCGCCCGGCGACGTCCACGAGGACCGCCCGGTCCCCGTCCAGGTCGCCCGCGGCGCTGTAGGGAGCGACCACGTCGTAGATCCCAAGCGCCGCCACCTGGTCCACGTGGTCCGGCGACGTCAGGCCCACGACGCGGCGGGCGCGCTCGCGAGCGGCCCAGGCCAACGCGATCGCCGTCTTCGACGAGGCGCTGGTGACGATTACGACGTCGGCACCGAAGCCGTCCTGATCCTCGATGAAGTCATCGATCAGGAACCCCGTGATGAACAGCGGTCGGAGCAGGCTCCGCACCGCATCGGCCCGCTCGCCGGCCGGTACGACCCGTTGGTAGTGGTTCCAGACCGGCGCCATGACACCTCGTCGGTGCTCGCTGGTGTCGACGAACCCCCGCTCACCCACCCGGCCGGGCGACACCAGCAGGTGGTCGGACATCGGCAGGTAGCCGAACACCCGGGCTCCCTCGTCGACACCGGGGTGGCGGGAGGCGACCACGTCGGCGAACCCGAACACCGGGACCCGGCCCCAGCTCGGCTCCGAGGCGGGGAAGAGCTGCCAGTAGCCGAGCAGGTCGCCGGTCACGGCGAACGTCACGTTGTTCGTGCTCAACCCGAACGTGTCGACGGCCAGGACCGCCTGGCCCGGGGCGGGTTCCGGCGCAGCGCTGGTCACCGCCCGGATCGCGCCGGGATCGTCTCGCTGGACCTCGAGGTCCACGTCAGGCCCTGTCGATGCGCTGGTAGGTGTTCTGGAGGTCGTCTTGGACGACCGTTGCGACGCCGTCGGCGCTCCGCAGGTCCAAGGGCTCGTCGAGCGTCCGCACCTGGTAGCGCCACCCGGCGGGGAGGTCGAGGCGATCGCCGAGGTCCACGAGGTCGGACTCCTCCAGGTCCGGATCCACGATCTGCGACCGGGCCTGCATCACGTAGGTGGTGCCATCGGGCGCCACCAGCTCGTAGATCTCGCTGCCCTCGTCGAAGCCGAACACCGTCTCGCGGGCCACGGGGCGTTCGGTGTAGGGCGTCTGGGTCGGCAGGTCGTCGCCCAGCGCCACCGTCGCGGCCTGGAACATGCCGATCTCCCCGAAGCTGGTCTCCGGCGCACCCGCCCGGAGATCGGTCTCGATCGAATCGAGCGTCCAGTAGCGAGGACCGTTGAGGATGGCGGCCACCGCCCCCCGGTCGCGTGCGATCTCGTCGGCATCGAGGGCCTGCCACGCATCGGCGGGGCAGTCGCTCATGCCCATGGTGTTCCAGACCTCGGCGCGGAAGCCGTCGTCGCCCTTCCGCAACAGCAGCACCTCGCAGTACCGCAACCCGCGCAGCGCCTGCATGTCCGGCGCAGCGGACGCGGCCGCTCCGGCCGCCGCGCTGGTCGAGGTCGGTCCTGCGGCGCTGCGCTCGACGGGGTCGCTCCCACCGCCCGGATCGGAGGCGTCGGACGAACCACCGCACCCGACGAGGAGCGAACCGGCGAGGATGGCGCCGACGACGAGGGCACGGGTGCGGGAAGCGGTCACGGAGTCTCCGATGCGATGGGGCGCCGGCGAGCGAGGCGCTCGGCCGTCACGGGCAGGGATGCGGCGAGCGAGGCCGCGAGGTCGTCGCCGGCGGACGAGGAGAGCTCGCCGCGCTGCACCAGGTCGGCGACGGCCACGAACGACCCGGCGAGCACCCAGAGGAGGGCGCTGGCCACATCGGGCTCGACGCCCAGGCGGCTGAGCACGGGCAGCCAGCGGGACTGCAGGTGCGTCCGCAGAGCCGCTCGCGCCCCAGCGAGATCCGGCGTCGCGGAGTCGGCGAGGACCAGTTGGATCGCCCGCAGGTCCTGCGCCGGCACGGCGATGAGCTCGCGGACGGCGGCCTCGAACGAGTCCGCGACGGTGGCGCCGCCGGCGCGGGCACCGTCGAGCGCTTCGGCGTAGCGCGCCACGCGGTCCTCGAAGAACGCCGCGTACAGGTCACCGAGGTCCGAGAAGTGGTCGTAGACCAACCGGCGGCTCGCCCCCGCCTCGGCGGCCACCGCCGAGACCGTGATGGCGGTGAAGCCACCGCGATCGAACAACCGGGACGCCGCGTCGAGGAGCTGACGGCGGCGAGCATCGGCCCGCAGGTAGGTCCGCTCCCCCATCCACCCGTCCCCTTCCCGAGATCAAGAACTGCACACAGTGTGCAATTGTTCGGCGGGGACCGTCAAGGCCCAGACGCGACGAAGCGCCCCGGTTGGACCGGGGCGCTTCGTCAGCGAGGGTGGGAACGGGCTACGAGCGAGGGATCTCGCGGTCCTCGTAGGTCTCGATGACGTCGCCGTCCTTGAGGTCCTGGAAGTCGGTGAGGCCGATGCCGCACTCGAAGCCCTGGTTGACCTCGCGCACGTCGTCCTTGAACCGGCGGAGCGACGAGATGGCGCCCTTCCAGATGATGGTGCCGTCCCGGAGGAAGCGGACCTTGGACCCGCGGGTGATGGTGCCGTTGGTGACGTAGCAGCCGGCGATCTTGCCGACGCGGGGCACCGAGAAGATCTCGCGGACCTCGGCTTCGCCGGTGACCACCTCTTCGAACTCGGGGGCGAGCATGCCGACCATGGCCGCCTCGATGTCCTCGAGGAGGTGGTAGATCACCTCGTACGTGCGGATCTCGACGTCCTCGGTGGCCGCGAACTCGCGGACCTGGCGGTCGGGGCGCACGTTGAAGCCGATGATGGTGGCGTTGGACGCCATCGCCAGCTCGATGTCGGACTTGAGGATGCCGCCCACGCCCTCACGGACGAACGACAGCTTCACGTCGTCGCGCTCGAGCTTCTTCAGGCTGGCCGTCACCGCTTCGAGCGAACCGGTCACGTCGGCCTTGATGATGAGGTTGAGGGTGGCGACCTCGCCGGCCTGGATCTGGCTGAAGATGTCCTCGAGCTTGGCGCCGCCGTGCACCACCGACGCCGAGCCGGAGATGTTGGCGATGCGCTTGTAGTGCTCGCGCTGCTCGGCGACCTTGGCGGCCGAGCGCTCGTCGCGGGCGACCACGAAGTCGTCACCGGCGGTGGCCACGTCGGACAGGCCGAGGACCTGCACCGGCGTGGACGGCCCGGCGACCTTCACCTGCTTGCCCTTGTCGTTGATGAGGGCGCGCACGCGGCCCCAGGCGGGACCGGCCACGAGCGGATCGCCGACCTTGAGCGTGCCGCGCTGCACCAGGATCGTGGCGACGGGGCCGCGTCCCGGGTCGAGCTTGGCCTCGAGCACGACGCCCTTGGCCCGGCCGTCGGGGTTGGCCCGCAGGTCCTCGAGCTCCGCGACCACCAGCAGGTTCTCGAGGAGCTCCTCGATGCCGATGCCCTGGAGCGCCGAGATCTGGCAGACGATGGTGTCGCCGCCCCAGGCCTCGGGCACGAGGTCGCGCTCGGCCAGCTGGGCCAGGACCTTGTCCGGATCGGCGTTCTCGCGGTCGATCTTGTTGACCGCGACCACGATGGGCACGCCGGCGGCCCGGGCGTGGTCGATGGCCTCGATGGTCTGCGGCATCACGCCGTCATCGGCCGCGACCACCAGCACCACGATGTCGGTGGCGTCGGCGCCCCGGGCACGCATGGCGGTGAACGCCTCGTGGCCCGGGGTGTCGATGAAGGTGATCGGCTTGCCGTCCTGGAGGACCTGGTAGGCGCCGATGTGCTGGGTGATGCCGCCGGCCTCACCCGCCACCACGTTGGCGTTGCGGATGCGGTCCAGCAGCTTGGTCTTGCCGTGGTCGACGTGGCCCATGACGGTGATGACCGGAGCCCGCCACTCGGTGGCCTCCTCGTCGTCCTCGTCGTCGAGCTCCTCGACGCCGAGCACC
Organism: uncultured Acidimicrobiales bacterium; assembly: GCA_937926025.1. Taxonomy (GTDB): domain Bacteria; phylum Actinomycetota; class Acidimicrobiia; order Acidimicrobiales; family Iamiaceae; genus Aquihabitans. Next base: position 12,811 of record CALANQ010000547.1, on the reverse strand, counting down.
TTCTGGAGCTCGACCTCCTGCTCCTCACCGGGATCGACGAGGCGGACCTCGGCGCCGATCTCGGCGGCGAACAGCTCGATCATGTCGTCGCTGAGGGACTGCGTGGCCGTGACCATCTCGCCCTGCTGCATGAGGAAGCGGACGACGTCGGCGGCGGTGCGGTTCAGCTTGGGGCCGAGCTCCTGGGGCGTGGACGCCCGCTCGATCACGATCTCCCCATCGGGGATGGGCGAGTTGTCCGGCGTGTAGGACGGGAGGTCCATCGGCTGGAGCTCTTCGCGGTTGCGACGGCGACGGCCCTTGCGGCGCGGGGGCCGACGACCAGCGGGACCGCCGGGGCGACCGCCCGGACCACCACCGGGGCCACCGCCCGGACCGCCACCGGGGCGGCCGCCGGGAGCGACGCCGGCGCCGGGCACGTTGGAGCGGGGACCACCCATGGGGCGGTTCGGGCCCGCACCCGTCCGGGTGGGCATGCCCGAGGGGCCACCCGGCCGGCCGGGGGCCGGACGAGCGACGCGGCCGCCCATGCCCGGCGGCGGCGGGATCGGCTTGCCGGTGAGCGAGCGGGGCGGCGGAGGCGGCGGGATCGGCTTGCCCGAGGCGGAGACCGGCGGCGTGGCCGGACGCGGCGCCCCGTCGGCCGGAGCCTCCGGCGCGGCGGGCGGCGTGGCCGAGGCCGCGGGAGCGGCAGGAGCAGCCGGCGCCGCCGGTGCGGCGGGAGCGGGCGGGCGGGGCGCGGCCGGCGGGGCCGGAGGCGCAGCCCGCGGCGGGGCCGGCGGCGGCGTGGGGGCCTCAGCCGGCCGGGCCGGCGGGCGGGGCGGCGCCGTGGACCCGCTGGAGGTCACGACGCGGCGAGGCGGCGGGGTGGCGACGGGCGGCGAGGCCGGGGCCGGCTCCGCAGCCGGGGCCTCGGCGGCCGGGGCGGGTGCCGGCGCCTCTGCGGCGGGCTCGGCGGCCGGCGTCGGCTCGTCCTTGGGCTTGGCCGCAGCCTTCTTGGCGGCCGCCTTCTTGGGCTTCTCGGGCTCCGGCGGCTGCTCGTCGCGGATCAGGCCCTCGCGCTCGGCCTTGCGGCGCACGCGGTCCGCCTGCGCGTCCTCGATGCTCGATGAGTGCGTCTTGACGGCGATGCCGAGATCGACGCACAGGTCCAAGGTCTCCTTGTTGGTGAGACCGAGCTCCTTCGCGAGCTCATGGACACGGATCTTTGCTGCCAACGGGGTTCGCCGGGCCTTCCTGCGTTTGTTGCGTACGAAGCACCCGGGACGCCCCGGGCACAGTTCCTTAGTCTCGCGCAGCCGGGTCACCGGGCACGAAGTCGGTTGCGGTCACCGCCGCTGGTCAGCGGCCATGGCCGATCGCAGCGCCGCCACCGCAGCGCCGCTCACCGGCGACCGGAAGGAGCGGGCGAACCCGCCTCGCCGGACCGCCAGGTCCAGGCACGAGGGATCGTCCTGGCAGAGCCAAGCCCCTCGTCCGGGCAGTGTACGGCCCACGGCAAGCGTTCCGTCGGCCATCCGGGCGATCCGCACCAGCTCGGGCTGGGGACGGACCGTCCGGCAGCCCACGCAGGTCCGCAGGGGGCCGGGCCCCGGGTCAGGCGGGATCGTCGCCCTCGTCGGCGCCTTCGGCCGGAGCCTCGGCGTGCTCGGCCACCGGCTCCACCTCGGCCTCGGGGTCGTCGGCGCCCTCGGCCGGGGCGTCCGCGTGCTCGGTGGCCACCTCGTCGGTGGCCTCCTCGTCGGTGGTTTCCTCGGCGGCTGCCGGGGCCTCGGCCTCGGCGGGGGCGACGTCCTCGGAGGACGGCTCGGCGTCCTCGGCGACGGCGAGCTCGATCTGCTCGTCGGCCTCGGTCTCCCCTGCCGCCCACGCGTCGGCGGACACGGCTTCGCCGCCTTCGGCGTCGATCCAGACCTGCTCGCCGGTCTCGGGGTCCACGACCCACTCGCCCTGCGCCCAGTCGTCGGACTTGTAGGACTCCTCCTCGGCCAGCTGGCTCTCGCTCTTGATGTCAACGCGCCAGCCGGTGAGGCGGGCGGCGAGGCGGGCGTTCTGGCCCTCCTTGCCGATGGCGAGCGACAGCTGGTAGTCGGGGACGATGACCTCGGCGGTGCCGGTGTCCTCGTGGATCCGGACCTCCTTCACCTTGGCCGGCTGGAGGGCCTTGGCCACGAAGTCCGGCAGGTCCTCGGAGAACGGGACGATGTCGATCTTCTCGCCGCGCAGCTCGTTGACCACCATGCGCACGCGGGCGCCGCGGGCGCCGACGCACGCGCCGACCGGGTCCACGTTGGGGTCGTTGGACCACACGGCGATCTTGGTGCGGTGCCCGGGCTCGCGGGCGCACGCCTTGAGCTCCACGATGCCGTCGGCGATCTCGGGGACCTCGAGCTCGAAGAGGCGCTTGATGAGACCCGGGTGGGTGCGGCTGACCACGATCTGCGGGCCCTTCGAGGTCTTGCGGACCTCGACGATGTACGCCTTGAGGCGGCTGTTGTTCTCGGGCCGCTCGTAGGGCACCTGCTCGGCCTGCGGCAGCAGGGCCTCGACCCGACCGAGGTCCAGCAGCGTGTAGCGGGCGTCGGTCTGCTGGATGATGCCCGTGACGATGTCGCCCTCGCGCCCGGCGTACTCGTCGTACTTCATCTCGCGGTCGACCTCGCGGAGGCGCTGCATCATGACCTGCTTGAAGGTCTGCGCGGCGATGCGGCCGAGGGTGGCCTGGTCCGGGGTGACGTCGAGCTCGGGGCCGAACGGCTCGCCGTCCTCGTTGAGCTCCTGCGCGGTGACGTGCATCTCCGCGGTGACCGGGTCGATGGTGGCCCACGCGTACTCGTAGGCGCCGGGGAGCCGCTTGTAGGCGGACTCCAGGGCGTCGGCGAGCGCACCCATGAGGGTCTCCGGGGAGATGCCCTTCTCCTGGGCGAGCGTGTTGATGGCTTCGATGCGATCGACGTTGCTCATGACTTGGCTGCCTTCTTCTTGGCGGACGGGGCGGACGTGGGCGCAGCTCCGGGCTTGGAGCCGCTGCCGGGCTTCGGCGCCGCACCCCACTCGAACACGGTGCGGGCGCGCGAGATGTCGGCGAGGGCCAGCACCCGGGTGGTGCCCGGTGCGGCGTCGGTGGGGGCGATGGTGGCGGAGGCGTCGTCGGCGGACACCAGCGTGCCCTTGACCCGACGGTCGCCGTCGACGCCGGGGCGGGTCTTGATGGACACGAGCGAGCCGACCGCACCGACGAAGTGCTCCGGGGTGCGCAGCGTGCGCTCGAGCCCGGGGCTGGACACCTCGAGGGTGTAGTGCCCGGGCATCGGGTCCTCCTCGTCGAGGAGGTGGGAGATCTTGCGGGTGAGCGTGCCGATGGTGCCGATGTCGGCACCGCCCTCGCGGTCGACGGTGATGCGGAGCACGCCGCCGGAGTACTCCAGGTCGTAGAGGGTGGCGTCGGCCTCGGCGATGAGCGGCTCCACGAGCAGGCGCACGCGTTCCGTCGTCTCCATGGCACGCCTCCTCTCTGCTGCTCGATCGACACGGCCGGTCCCGGCCCGGACAAAGAAAGGGCGTGGGCCCAAGGCCCACGCCTCGCCACCCCGAGAGGTGAACGCCGCCATCATAGCGGGTGTCCGTCAGGTTCTCCTGGCTCGAACCTGTCCCCACCACGGAACGTGACCTGGCCGCACGCTGGGAGCTCAGCCAGGGAGCGGTGGGCCGCCCTCGCCCCGGTCGTCGGCCGAGGGTGGCGGCAGGGCGGCATCGGCCGGGTTCCATCGGGTCGGATCCGAGGAGTTCGCGGGCCCGGCCAGCGGCGGCTGCCAGCCGGGTGGGCCGCCCGCAGCGGGGCCGGGCGGCGCCATCGGTGCGCCGGTCGCCGGCGGCATCCCGTAGCCCGGGGGCACGGCCCAGGGTGCCGGGCGGACGTTGGGCGTCCAGGTGTCGCCGTTCCACCAGCGCTCCAGCGGCTGGCCCCACGGATCCGGGTACCAGCCGGAGGGCGGCGGGCGCAGGTGGCGCCGGCGGCGGTCGCGCTGCCAGAGCCAGAGGGCGAAGCCCACCAGCGCGAAGAACCCGAGGATCTGCCCCACCAGGTGGTTGATGGCGATGTCGACCGCCTCGCCGTTGTCGACCGCCTGTGCGAGCACCCCGCCCAACCCCATCGCGGCAGGGTACCGCCGGATCACCACGTGGCTGGACGGGCAGGCCGCCGCCGGCCGGCGCTTCGCTGTCAGACACCCTGCGCATGATGAGGGGATGACCTCGTGGACCACCTTCGAACAGGCCGAACCGGAGCTCGCGTCGCGCGCCCGGGCCATCATCTCCGCCACCACCAACTGCGTGCTGGCCACCATCCGGGCCGACGGCTCGCCCCGCATCAGCGGGATCGATCCGTTCTTCCGGGAGGGCGACCTGTGGATCGGGTCCATGCCCGACTCCCGCAAGGGGGCGGATCTGGCCCGGGACCCGCGCATCGCCCTGCACGGCATCCCGTGGGAGTCGCGCCGGGTCAAGGAGGGCGCCGAGGACCCCGGCGACGGCGACGTGAAGCTCACCGGCCGGGCGGTGCCCCTGGGCGACGACGAGGCCAGCGCCCGCATCCTGGCGGAGTACTTCGCCGAGCTCGGGGTCGACCAGCCCGAGGGCGGCGGCGACCTCTACACCATCGACCTCGACACCGTGGTGGTGATCTCCGTCGCCGACGATCAGCTGGTGATCGACCGGTGGTCGGCGACCCAGGGCCGCAAGGTGGTGCGCCGGAGCTGACGTCCTCCGCGGGGCACGTGGCGAACGTCACCACGTCGATGGGTTGCATGACGCAACTTACTTGCTAGGTTTCGTCATGCAACCCAAGGCGGGCTGCGCTTGTCAGGAGGTGCCCCATGTCCCGCTCCGTCATCATCGATGCGGTCCGCACACCCATCGGGAAGGGCAAGCCCACCGGCGCCCTCGCCGGCGTGCACCCGGTCGACCTCGAAGCCGAGGTGATCCGCACCCTCGTCGAGCGCAACGGCATCGACGCCGACCAGATCGACGACGTCATCGGCGGCGCCGTCTCCCAGGTCGGCGAGCAGTCGCTCAACGTCACCCGCAACGCCGCCCTCGCAGCCGGGCTCCCTGAGTCGGTCCCGGCCACCACCGTCGACCGTCAGTGCGGGTCCTCGCAGCAGGCCGCCGCGTTCGGCGCCCAGGGCATCGACGCCGGGGCCTACGACCTCGTCGTCGCCGCCGGCGTGGAGTCCATGAGCCGGGTGCCCATGGGCTCCGCCGTCACGGCCGACCCGTTCAGCGCCGGGTTCCGGGTCCGCTACCCCGACGGGCTCATCCCCCAGGGCGTGGCGGCGGAGCGCATCGCCGCACGCTGGGGCCTCAGCCGCACCGACGTCGATGCGTTCAGCCTGCGCTCCCACCGCCTTGCGGCCGACGCCGCCGCCGAGGGCCGGTTCGACCACGAGCTCCTCGCCATCAAGGCGCCCGGCCCCGACGGCCAGCTGCACGAGGTCACGGCTGACGAGGGCATCCGCACCGGCAGCACCCTCGAGGGCCTGGCCAAGCTGCCCGCTGCCTTCCGCTCCCCCGAGTGGGAGACCCGCTACCCGGACCTGCCCTGGGTGGTCACCGCGGCGAACTCATCGCAGATCAGCGACGGTGCCGCCGCCGTCCTCATCGCTTCGGAGGACTACGCCCGGGCCCACGGCCTGCGGCCCCGGGCCCGGTTCCACACGTTCGCCGTGTCCGGCGACGACCCGCTGATGATGCTCACCGCGCCCATCCCCGCCACCCGCAAGGTGCTGGAGCGGGCCGGCATGACGCTGGCCGACATCGACCTCGTCGAGATCAACGAGGCGTTCGCCAGCGTGGTGCTGGGCTGGGCGGCCGAGCTCGACGCCGACCTCGACAAGGTGAACGTGAACGGCGGTGCCATCGCCCTCGGCCACCCGCTCGGTGCCTCCGGCGCCCGGCTCACCGCCACCCTGCTCAACGCCATGGAGCAGCGCGACGCCCACCTCGGCCTCCAGGTCATGTGCGAGGCCGGCGGACTGGCCAACGCGACCATCATCGAGCGGCTCTCGTGACCAGCACCGACGCCGCCGGTCCGGCCGCCGAGGTCGACCCCGCCGCCGCCCGCCACGCCCAGCGCACGCTGGCCGTGGCGGGCATGGCGGTGCTCATCACGTTCCTGGACACCACCGTGCTGTTCGTGGCGTTCCCGGACATCACCGCATCGTTCTCCGAGGCGAGCCCGTCGTCGCTGTCGTGGGTCCTGAACGGCTACACCATCGCCTTCGCCGCCCTCCTGGTCCCCGCCGGCAAGCTCGCCGACCGCCTGGGCCACAAGCGGGTGTTCCTGCTCGGCACCGCGCTGTTCACCCTTGGCTCCGCGGCCTGCGCGGCGGCACCGGGCGTGGCCCTGCTCAACGCGTTCCGGGTGGTCCAGGCCGTCGGGGCCGCCGCCGTGATCCCGGCCTCGCTCGCCCTGGTCATGCGAGCGTTCCCCCGCGACCGGTTGCCGGTGGCCGTCGCCATCTGGGGCGCCATGGGTGCGGCCGCCGGAGCCGTCGGCCCGACGCTCGGCGCCGTCATCGTCGAGTCCGTCGGGTGGCGCTGGGTGTTCCTCATCAACGTCCCCATCGGCATCGGCATCATCGCCATCGGGTCCCGCATCCTGCGGGAGTCGCGCGATCCCGAGGCCCGGGTCCCCGCCCTCGTCGGCGCCGTGCTCATCGCCCTGGTGGCCGCCCTCGCCTCCTACGCCGTCGTCCAGACGCCCGACTGGGGCTGGGTCGACCCGCGCACCCTGGGCACCTTCGGGCTGGCGGCCGCGCTGCTCATCGGCTTCGTCGCCCACCAGCAGCGGACCGAGGCCCCGGTGCTGGACCTGGAGCTGCTCTCGATCCCCAACTACCGCTGGGCCAACGTGGCCACCTTCGCCTTCGGCGTGGCCTTCACCGCCATGTTCCTCGGGTCGCTCCTCTTCCTCGAGGAGGCCTGGGGCTACAGCACGCTCAAGGCCGGCCTCGGCGTCACCCCCGGCCCGCTGCTGGTGGCGGTGCTGGCACCCCGGTTCGGCAAGCTCGCCGGGCGCATCGGCCAGCGGCCGCTGCTGGTCGCCGGCGGGCTGGTCTACGCCACCGCGGGCGCCTGGCGGGTGCTGTCGCTCAGCGACCACCCCGCGTACCTCCGGGACTTCTTCCCCACCATGGTCCTGACCGGCCTCGCCGTCGCGCTGGTGCTCCCCCAGCTGGCCAGCACCGTGGCCCAGTCGCTCCCACCCGAGCGCGGCGGTGTGGGCGGCGGCGCCAACCAGGCGATCCGCCAGTTCGGCGGCACCCTGGGCGTGGCGTTCACCCTGGCGCTGGTCACCCAGCAGGCCGCCGGCAGCAGCCTGCTCGACCGGTTCGATCGGGTCTGGATGGTGCTGGTGGTCGGCGGCATCCTCACCAGCGCCGCCGCCCTCGGCATCGGCCGTCGCACCGAAGCCGATGCCGAGGCCGCAGCCCCGTCACCGGTCATCGCCGTCGCCGACTGATCCACCACCCCACCGACGCCATCGGGTCACGAACGGTTGCGGCGCAAACCCGTTGTGACCCGATCGGCGCGCTGGTCAGGGGCGGTCGCGAGCGTCAGTAGGCGCGGGCGACGATGGCCATGACGCCGGGCTCGTCCTCGGTGGCGGGGACGCCGCCGTCAGCGGTCTGGAGGCAGCGCACCGTGATGGCGTCGCGGGCGAGGAGCTCCTCGCCCTCCTCCCCCAGCGTCGCCCACGGGATGCGGGCGAAGCCGGTCTGGGCCGCTTCGCGGGCCTCGTCGATGGTGGCCACCGTGACGGTGCGCTCGTCGCGGCGGGCCGTGGCCGAGGCCAGCAGATCGGCCTGGATGCCGTCGAGCATCGTCGGCAGGTGCGCCGCCAGCCCGGCGATGCCGACCTGCGTCTTGTCTCCGGTGTCGCGGCGGACGACGGTGACCTCGCCGTTGACCAGGTCTCGGGGGCCGACCTCGATCCGCACCGGCACGCCCTTGAGCTCCCAGTTGGTGGCCCGGCGGCCGAACGAGGTGTCGGTGCGATCGTCGAGCTTCACGCGGATGCCCTCGGCCTTGATCTCGTCGACCAGGGCCTGGGCCGCCTCGCCGACGCCGTCCTCGTCCTTGATGACCAGCACGACCACCTGGTTGGACGCCAGGCGGGGTGGGATCACCAGGCCACGGTCGTCGCCGTGGCACATGATCAGGCCGCCCATCATGCGCGTGGAGACACCCCAGCTGGTGGTCCAGCAGGTCTCCTCGACGCCCTCGGTGCTCTGGTACTTGATGTCGAACACCTTGGCGAAGTTCTGGCCGAGCTCGTGGCTGGTGCCCATCTGGAGGGCCTTGCCGTCGCCCATCATCGCCTCGCAGGCCAGCGTGTTGGTGGCCCCGGCGAAGCGCTCCTGCTTGGTCTTGCGACCGATCAGGACCGGCATGGCCAGCACGTCCACCATGAAGTCCCGGTAGACGTCCTCGAGGATGCGCAGGGCGTAAGCGCTGGCGTCGGCCTCGGTGGCGTGGGCGGTGTGGCCCTCCTGCCAGAGGAACTCCGACGTGCGCAGGAAGATCCGGGTGCGCAGCTCCCAGCGGACCACGTTGGCCCACTGGTTGAGCAGCAGCGGGAGGTCCCGGTGCGAGTTGACCCACTTGGCCATGAACTCGCCGATGACCGTCTCGCTGGTGGGGCGCACCACCACCGGCTCGTCCAGCTCCTTGGCGCCGGCGTGGGTCACGACGGCCAGCTCGGGGCTGAACCCCTCGACGTGCTCAGCCTCACGCGTCAGGTAGCTCTCGGGGATGAACAGCGGGAAGTAGGCGTTCTCCGCACCGGCGTCCTTGATGCGGGCATCGACCTCGTCGACCATCCGCTCCCACAGGCTGTACCCGTAGGGCCGGATGACCATGGTGCCGCGCACCGGGCCGTTGTCGGCCAGCTCCGCCTTGGCCAGGACGTCCTGGTACCAGCGGGGGAAGTCGTCAGCCTGGGGAGTGAGTACGGGTGCCTTGGCCATGGCGGGCCACCGTACCGGCCCGCTCTCCCCCGGCCCGATCCGGTTCGGCGGTGCTCAGAAGCCGGCGAGGGCGAACCCGCAGGTCTCCTGGACGAAGTCGTTCGCCGTCAGGGCCGCCTGGCCCGACTCGGCGAGCCCCGGCTGCGAGGAGAGCTTGCCGCTGAAGTCCATGAGGCTCGACGAGCTCGCCGCCAGGTCGCCTGCGGAGACCGTCACGCTGCGGAGCGTCTCGAGCTGGTCGGTGATCTCGGTGTCGAGGGCGATCGCCTTGTCGTAGATCGCCACGATGTCATCGGTGTTGTCCACGTAGAACGCCTGGATCTTCGTCCAGTCGCCCCCCGCCACCAGCTTGTTGGCCTCGGCGTCGCTCTCGCTCAGGTCCTTCATCGGCCCGCAGATCGCGGTCGCGTCGCCCGAAGCCTCGGTGGTGGTGACCGCCGCCTCGGACGTGGTCGTGCCCTCGGCCCCCGTGGTGGTGGACTCCGCCGCCTCGGTGGTGGTGGCCTTCGCCTCGGTCGTCGTGGGCTCGTCGGCGGCGTCGCTCCCCGACGACGAGCCGCAGCCGGCGAGGAAGGTCGCGGCGATCGCCACGGTCACGAGCACGGTGCGAGCAGAGGTGCGGGTCATCGACCGATGCTAGGCCGCCACCGAGCCCGATTCGGATGACATCGGCCTCCGGCCCGGCATGCTGGGACCATGGACATCGAGATCACGCACGAGGTGCACGGTCCGCTCGGCCAGTACCACCTCCTGGTCGACGGCGCCGAGGTCGGCGAGCTCGACTACCGCGACGGCGACGGCCGGCGGGTCTTCACCCACACCGGCATCCGACCGGCCTTCGAGGGCCGTGGCCTGGCCGCGCAGCTGGTGCGGCAGGGCCTCGACGATGCGCGCCGCGAGCAGCTCCAAGTGGTTCCCCAGTGCTCCTACGTGGCGGCCTACATCGCCCAGCACCCCGACGACGCCGACCTGGTCGCCCGCTCCCGGTGATCCACCGGGCATCCTGAGTCCATGAGCATCGAGATCACGCACGAGCCCCGAGGCGACCGGGGCCGGTACCACCTCTTCGTCGACGGCACCGAGGCCGGCGAGCTCGACTACCGGATGGACGGCGACGTGCGCGTCTTCGTCCACACCGGGGTCCGCGACGAGTACGAGGGCCAGGGCCTGGCCGGCAAGCTGGCCAAGCACGTCCTCGACGACGCCCGCTCCGCCGGGATCAAGATCGGCGCCACCTGCCCCTACGTCCGCGGGTACCTCGAGCGCCACCCCGAGGAGCAGGACCTCCTCGCCGCTCCCCTCTGACGTTCGGCCCGGAGCGGAAACTCGCTGCGAGGGCGTCCGATCGCATCTCTACGGTGTCCCGCCGGTTCGGGCAACGGAGCCCGGGCCAAGGACCAAGGAGGTCCGTCATGGCACCGCAGAAGATCACCCCGAAGCTCTGGTCGTGGGCATCGGACCTCGAGGCGTCGACGCGCCAGCAGGCCGAGCGCACCTCCCGCCTGCCCATCGTGGCGGGCCACGTCGCGCTCATGCCCGACGCCCACCTCGGTCTCGGTGCCACCGTCGGTTCGGTCGTCCCCACCGAGGGTGCCATCATCCCGGCTTGCGTCGGTGTCGACATCGGCTGCGGCATGGCCGCGGTCCGCACCGACCTGACCGAGTCCGACCTCCCCGACGACCTCGAGCCGATGCTGGCAGGCATTGCGAAGGCGATCCCGGCGGGCATGGGGCGGGGCCACACCGGCCGTCGAGCCGACGCCGCCGCGGAGCGCCGCTCCAAGGCGGCCGACGCCTGGCTGCGCGACCACCAGCCCCGCACGGAACTGGATCCCAAGCAGCGGCGATCCGCCCTGGACCAGCTGGGCACCCTCGGGTCGGGCAATCACTTCTGTGAACTCTGCGTCGACGACGCCGACCAGTCCGTGTGGGTCGTGCTGCACTCGGGCTCGCGCGGCATCGGCAACAAGCTGGCCCAGGGGCACATCGCCCGGGCCCGCAAGGTCGCCCGGCGCCTCGAGATCGGTCTCGAGGACCCGGACCTCGCCTACTTCCTCGAGGGCTCCGACGAGTTCGACCACTACGTGGCCGACCTCCTCTGGGCCCAGGACTACGCCGCCCGCAACCGCGAGCTCATGCTGGACGCCTTGCTGGCCGTGGTGTTCGCCGAGGTCGGCAAGGGTCGCAAGCGGGAGGTGGTGAACTGCCACCACAACTACTCGGCGCTCGAGGTCCACGACGGCCGCGAGCTCTGGGTGACCCGCAAGGGGGCCATCCGGGCCGGGGTCGGTGAGCTGGGCATCATCCCGGGATCCATGGGCACGTCGTCGTACATCGTCGAGGGGCTCGGGAACCCCGGGTCCTACGAGTCGTGCTCGCACGGCGCCGGGCGCCGGATGTCGCGAACCCAGGCCCGCAAGCGCCTGTCACCGGAGTCCCTGGCCGAGGCCATGGGCGACCGCACGTGGCTGGCCGACCGGGCCGGCTCCTTGGTGGACGAGCATCCCGAGGCCTACAAGGACATCGGCCAGGTCATGCGGGACCAGGCCGACCTCGTGGCCGTCCGGGCCGAGCTCCGCCAGGTCGTCAACTACAAGGGCTGAACCGGACGAGTAGGGCGGACCCCACCGACATCGGCGGAGGGGTCCGCCATACTTGGACGATGGCCGCCGCCGACGACGACCTCCCCGCCGCCTCCTCCCCCACGCCGACCGGCGTCGAAGCGGACCCGCCGGAGCGGCCCCAGAGCCGGCGCGAGCAGCTCCGCGAGGCGGCGATCCAGGCGGAGTACGCCACGGGCCGCCACGAGGACACCGAGGAGGAGGCCAAGCGCCACGTCCTGATCCGGCTCGGGACCATCGTCGTCGGGTTCATCGTGCTCATCGCCGGTCTGGCCATGATGATCCTCCCCGGCCCCGGCGTCGTCGGGATCCTCGCCGGCCTCGGCATCTTGTCGCGGGAGCTCGTCTGGGCCGAGCGCATGATCGAGTACGTGCAGAAGAAGGCCAAGATCGACGAGCTCAAGGAGCAGCCCCGTTGGGTCCAGGCCACGGCGTGGGCGTTCACCATCGCCGCCATCGGCGTGTCCGCCTGGTACGTGTTCTTCGCCGACCCCAAGCCGGAGCTGACCGCCGCGCTCCCCTGGAACTGGGACTGACCCGAGCACGCGCCGACCGGCACCTCCTACCGTCAGGCCATGGACCTCCCCGGCCGAGACGGCATCCCGCACCTCCCGGACGGCGTCGAGCCCGTCGGCCTGCTCGAGGGGCTGTGCACCACCCGGGCGATCCGCCGGTTCCGGCCCGACCCGATCCCCGACGAGCACCTGGCGGCCATCTGCTTCGCCGCCACCCGTGCGCCCACCGGTTCGAACCGCCAGCCGTTCCGCCTGCTGGTGCTCCGAGACGGGCCCGAGGCGGACCAGGCGAAGGCGCTGCTCGGCCGGTCGTTCCGATCGCTGTGGGGCGAGAAGCGGGCGGCCGACGGCTACGACGCCGGTTCCGGCGCGTCCTCCGACACCCCCAAGGCCCGGATGGCCGCCACCATGCAGCGCTTCGTGGACCGGTTCGAGGACACGCCGGTGGTGGTGCTCGCCTGCCTCCAGCCGTGGCGCGGCACCGATCCGACGATCGGCGCCTCCGTCTACCCGGCGTGCCAGAACCTGCTGCTGGCGGCGCGCTCGCTCGGCTACGGCGGCGTGATGACCATGTGGCACAGCACCGTCGAGGCCGAGCTCCGCACCCTGCTGGGCATCCCCGACGATGTGCTGATCTCCGCCACGA
>CALANQ010000546.1 GCA_937926025.1 uncultured Acidimicrobiales bacterium | reverse complement strand
GGAGGCGCCCGCCGCGACCGCCCACCAGATCCGCCGATCGCCGTCCACCTCCCACCCATCGGCAGCACGGGATCCGGACATGAGCGCGGCCTCGGGGCGCGTGGACGGAAATGGAACGCGTTCTACTAGGGTCCGTCGCAACCACCAGGGGAACTCCAAGGAGCAAGAACCATGCGCGCTGCGCTGCTGCACAACACGGGCGACGAGACGCTCGAGATCGTCGACGACGTCGAGGTCGACGCGCCCGGCCCGGGCGAGGTCACCATCAAGATCGAGGCCACCGGCGTCTGCCACTCGGACCTCCACGCCATGCAGGGCTCGCTGCCGCAGCCCGCGCCGTTCGTGCCCGGTCACGAAGGTGCCGGCACCATCTCCGCGGTCGGTGACGGCGTCACCGAGCTGGCCGTCGGCGACCACGTCGTCGTCGCCTGGAGCCCGCCCTGCGGCAAGTGCAACAACTGCGTCGAGCGCAAGCAGCCGCACCTGTGCGTGATGATCCAGTTCGCCATCGCCGGCACCCCGCGGTTCACCCGCAACGGCGAGCCCGTGTTCGGCATGGCCGGCACCGGCACCTTCGCCGAGTACCTCACCGTGCCCAAGGAGGCTGCGGTGAAGATCGACGACGACATCCCGTTCGAGATCGCCTCGCTCATCGGCTGCGGCGTGTCCACCGGCGTGGGCGCCGCCATCAACACCGCCAAGGTCACCCCCGGCTCCAAGGTCGTGGTGTTCGGCTGCGGCGGCGTCGGCATCGCCGCCATCCAGGGCGCCCACGTGGCCGGTGCGTCGGTCATCGTCGCCGTCGACCTCAACGAGGAGAAGCTGGAGCTGGCCAAGCAGTTCGGTGCCACGCACGGCTGCAAGCCCGACGACCTCGCCGCCCTCCAGGCCGAGCTCACCGGCGACGGCTTCGACTACTCGTTCGAGGCCATCGGCCTCCCCGTCACCATGCGCGCCGCCTACGACGCCGTGCGCCGCGGCGGCACCGCCTGCGTGATCGGCGTCGGCGCCATGGACAAGGAGGTCTCGTTCAACGGCTTCGAGATCTTCTTCTCCGAGAAGACCTTCATGGGCAGCTACTACGGCTCGGTCGACGTCCGCTCGGACTTCCACCGCCTGCTCAGCCTCTGGAAGAGCGGTCAGCTCAACCTCGACGGCATGATCACCAACCGCATGAAGATCGACGAGATCAACGAGGCCTTCGCCATCATGAAGAAGGGCGACGCCATCCGCACGGTCATCACCTTCTGAGCGACCCGCTCGCCGATCGCAGCCGGGACCTTCGGGTCCCGGCTGCGTCGCGCTCGGGGACCGGATCGGCCTGCCAGACTTCGGGCGTGGCTGATGCGGGTGAGCTGTGGGTGGGGGTGACGGGGCACCGGGACCTGGCGCGCCCCGATGAGGTGGCGGCGGCGGTCGACGCGGCGCTGGACGGGCTCGACGGCGACGGGCGATCGCTGGTCGCTGTCAGCGGGCTGGCCGAAGGCGCGGACCGGATCGTGGCCCAGCGCGTCCTGGCCCGGCCGGGCGGACGGCTGGTGGCGCTGCTGCCGCTGGAGCCGGCCGACTACATCGCCGACTTCGCCGACGCCGACTCGGTACGCGAGTTCGGCGACCTGCTGGCCGCGGCCGACGAGTACGAGGTGATCACCGGATCCGCCTCCGACGACTGGAGCCGCGAGGCGGCCTACGAGCGCGCCGGCCACGCCATGCTCGACCGGGCCGATGTGCTGCTCGCCCTGTGGGACGGCGAGCCCGGCCGCGGTCGCGGCGGGACGGCGGAGATGGTGTTCGAGGCCGGGCTGATCGGCCGCCGGTGCGAGGTCATCGCGGTGGAGCGGGCCTGATGCTGCGCGACACGCGGAAGCGCTGGTTCCTCCTGGCGTTCCTGTGGGTCGTCATCATGGCCATCGGCATCTCCGGCTTCATCAAGCAGGGGTCGGCGGCGGACATCAACCGCGGGTTCCTCGACAACCTGTACCTCACGTTCCAGCTGGGCACGCTCGACTACGACGGCAGCGCCGGCGAGATGAACTGGCAGCTCCAGCTGGCCCGGTTCGTGGTCCCGCTGCTGGCCGCCGGCACCATCCTCCAGACGGCGTCGGTGGTGTTCCGGGAGGAGTTCCGGCGCTACCGCCTCCGCTACGAGAAGGGCCACACCATCATCTGCGGGCTCGGCGAGACCGGCGCCCGGCTGGCCGCCGCGTTCGCCGACGCCGGCCAGCACGTGGTCGCCATCGAGCCCGACGCCGCCGTGGCCGCCGGGTCCGGGGTGGCCGAGCGGCTGGACCACGTGCTCACCGGCAGCGGCACCGACGAGGAGCTCCTGCGCACCGCCGGCATCGATCGCGCCGCCCGCATCGTGGTCTGCACCGGGGACGACGCCACCAACGTGCAGGTCACGCAGGTCATCGCCCGGGTCACCAGCGGCCGGTCCCGCACCCCGGTCCGCTGCTCTGTCCAGCTGGGGTCGGCGAGCCTGGCCCTGTTGCTCCGCTCCGCGGACCTCGACGGTCAGGGCGGTGCCCGCATCAGCTACTTCAACCTCCACGAGCGGGCTGCCCGGGCCCTGCTCGCCCAGCACGACCCGCCGATGGCCGTCGGCTGGCCGGCACCGCACCTGATGGTCGTCGGGCTCGGGCAGTTCGGCCGCAGCCTGGTCCTGGCCATCGCCCAGCAGTGGGCCGACGTGCAGCCGGGCATCAAGCTCAACCCGACGCTGGTCGATCCGGCCGCCCGCCAGAAGTGGGAGGCCCTGCGCCTGCTGCACCCGGCCCTCGACGAGGTGTGCGAGCCGACCCTGGTCGACCTCGACCTGCAGCAGCCTGAGCCCGACGAGGTCGACGGCTTCCTCGCCCTGCTCGCCGAGGACCCGCCCGCCTGGGTGGCGGTGGCCGACGCCGACGAGACGGTCGCGCTGGCCAGCACCGGGTTCCTCCACCAGCACCTGCCCCGGGGCAAGGTCCCGATCGTGGTGCGGATGCAGTCCGAGTCGGGGCTGGGCGGGCTGATCCAGCCCCACCCCGACGGCCAGCCGGCCCTGCCGGGCGTGGAGCTGTTCCCGTTCCTGGACCGCACCTGCACCATCGCCACCGTCGACGGCGGCGTCCGGGAGCAGCTCGCCGAATCCGTCCACGAGGACTACCTGGCGCACCTTCCGGCCGATGCCCCGCCGTCGTCGCTGGCCCGCCCCTGGGGCGAGCTGAGCGACGCCGACCGGGAGCAGAGCCGCAAGCGGGTCGACGGCATCGTCGCCGACCTCGACGCGCTGCACCTGGACCTGGTCCCGCTCCGCCGGTGGGGCGCCCCGGAGGTGACGCTCACCGATGCGGCCATCGACGTGCTGGCCGCCCGGGACCACCAGCGCTGGTTGGACGACCGCACCCGTTCGGGCTGGACGTACGGCGAGGTCCGCGACGACGAGCGCAAGCACAACCCGCTCCTCGTCCCGTGGGACGAGCTGCCCGACGATGCCAAGGCGTTCAACCTGGCCACCGCCCGCGAGCTGCTCCCTATGCTCGCCCGCAACGGCTTCGAAGCCGCCACCCGCTGATCAGGCGAGGGCGGCTCGCCGCTGCTCGAGGTAGCGGCGCTCGGGGTCCGACGGGCTGAGCGAGACGGCCCGGTCGTACTCGACGGCGGCCTCGGCGGTGCGGCTCACCCGGCGCAGGAGGTCCGCCCGGACGGCGTGGAACGGCACGTACCCGTCGAGGTCGAGCAGCTCGACCTCGGCCAGCGCCTCGTCGGGGCCGCGCACCTCGGCCACGGCGACCGCCCGGTTGAGCTGGACGACCGGCGTGGGGGCGAAGGGGACCAGCAGGTCGTAGAGGGCGAGGATCTGCACCCAGTCGGTGGACGCGGCGGTGTCGGCGTCGGTGTGCACCGCTTGGATCGCGGCCTGCACCTGGTACGCACCGGGGTGGTTCCGGCGGAGGCAGCGGCGGACCAGGTCGTGGCCCTCGGCGATCTCGTCGCGGTCCCACCGCTCCCGGTCCTGGTCGGGGAGCGGGACCAGCACGCCATCGACCACCCGGGTCTCGCGCCGGGAGTCGGTGAGCAGGAGCAGGGCGAGGAGGCCGACGGCCTCGGGCTCCTCCGGCATCAGGTCGCACACCAGGCGGGTGAGGCGGATGGCCTCCGCGCACAGGTCGCGGCGCACCAGGTCGGTGGAGGTCGACGACCGGTGCCCCTCGGTGAAGATCAGGTACAGGACGGCCAGCACCGACCGGAGCCGGTCGGGCAGCTCCGCGGCATCGGGCACCCGGTACGGGAGGTTGGTGGCCTTGATCTTCTTCTTGGCCCGGACGATCCGCTGGGCCATGGTGGCCTCCGGCACCAGGAACGCGGCGGCGATCTCCGGCGTATGCAGCCCGGCGATCAGGCGCAGGGTCAGGGCGATGTGGGCCTCGTCGGACAGGGCCGGGTGGCAGCAGGTGAAGATGAGCCGGAGCTGGTCGTCGGGGAGGGGACCGACGTCGAGCGGCTCGTTCGGGGTGGCCATGGCGGTGGCTTCGGTCTCCCGGTGCTCGCGGCTGGACTCGCGCCGGAGGCGGTCGATGGCCCGGTTGCGGGCGGTGGTGGTGATCCACGCCCCCGGGTTGGGCGGCAGCCCGTCGACCGGCCAGCGCTGCGCCGCCGTCACGAACGCCTCCTGGACCGCGTCCTCGGCGAGATCGATGTCGCCGAGGACGCGGACCAGGGTGGCGATGCAGCGGCCGGACTCGTCCCGGAAGACCCGGGCGATGTCGTCGGCCGTCGGCGCGTCCGTCACGGAGCGGCCCGGTTCAGGCGTCGGCGTCGGCCGGCGGCTCGTCCTGGAACGGGCGCACCTCGACGGGCCCGCGGCAGGCGGCCGAGCCCTCGGCGGCGATGGCGAGGGCGGCGTCGAGGTCGGCGGCCTCGATGATCCAGAAGCCCCCGATCTGCTCCTTGGCCTCCGAGAAGGGGCCGTCGGTGGTCACGGTCTGGGCGCCGGTGGCGTCGACCACGGTCGACATGTCGGGGGTGTGGAGCCCGCCGCCGAACACCCACTGCCCGGACTCCATGAGCTTCTTGTTGAACGTGTCGACGGCCTCGAAGGCCTCCTGCATCTCTTCGGGCGGGGTGGCCCCCTGGCCCTCGACGTAGTGGACGGAGAGGAGGTACTGGGTCATGGCTGCTTCCTTCGCTTCGAGGCGGGCCCGGTGCCCTGCCTTCACCACTACTACGAACGGCGTCCCGGCCGATCGACCGGGTCGACGAGATTCCTCAGATTTCTTTCCCGATAGGGTCCCGGCGCATGGGGACCAACCAGCGCAGCAAGATCGGGTTGCCCCACGACGGGATCTTGCAGTACTTGGAGCGGAGCCGCACCGCCACCATGGTCACCAACGGTCCCAGCGGCCATCCGCACGCCGTGGCCATGTGGTACGCCGTCGTCGACGGGGCCATCTGGTTCGAGACCAAGGCCAAGTCCCAGAAGGCCACCAACCTCCGCCGGGATCCGAAGATCACCGTGCTGATCGAGGACGGCCACACCTACGACACGCTGCGCGGCGTGTCGCTCGAGGGCACCGCGGAGATCGTCGACGACGCCGACGCGCTGTGGGCCGTGGGCGTCAGCATCTGGGAGCGCTACAACGGCCCGTACACCGAGGAGATGAAGCCCCTCGTGGAGTTCATGCTCAACAAGCGGGTGGCCGTGCGCGTCGACGTGACCCGCACCCGCAGCTGGGACCACCGCAAGCTCGGCATGGACCCCATCCCCCTCGGCGGCACCACCGCCCAGTACCTCTGACCCAGCACCCGGGCGCCCGCCCCGCCCCACCTCGCCTCGCCTCGCTACGAACTTTCGACGGTTGTCGTTGCAGAGCAACGGTTCGCATCGAAAGTTCGGGGCCGGCTCGCGGCCCCCGCTCGAACTTTCGACGGTAGTCGTTGCAGGGCAACGGTTCGCATCGAAAGTTCGCCGGAGGTCCGGGGGCGGCGCTAGTTCTGGGAGGCGTTGACGGCGGCGATCATCTGGTCGAGCTGCTGGACCATCGGGGCGAGGTTGTACTGAGCGGCCATCTGGCGGGCCTGGCCGAGCGCGGCGAGGGCCTCCTGCTTGCGACCGAGCTGGCCGAGCAGCTCGCCCCGGTTGGCGGTGGCGAAAAGCACGCCCTGGGCGTTGCCGGTGGCCTGGCTGAGCTGGAGCTGCTCGTCGACGCAGGCCAGCGCGCCGGTCAGGTCGCCCTGCTGCTGCTTCACGATGGCCCGGTTCCCGACGCATGCCGCCAGCCCGACCTGGTTGCCGGTTCGCCGGCAGATGGCGTCCTGCTCGTCGAGCAGCGCGGTGGCGCCAGCCACATCGCCGGTGCCGAGCACGAGCAGCGCTCGGTCGCCGATCGCCTGCTGGAGCATGTTGTCGTCGCCGAGGGCGCGGGCGGTGGCGGCCAGGTCCTCGTAGACGGGACCGGCCTCGGCGGGGCGGCCCGTACCGTTCAAGTACTGGAGCGCCTGGGGGAGGATCTGAGCGGCCTGCTGCCAGGCACCGGAGCGCACGCAGGCGTGGCCGCAGGCGACGAGGTCGTCGGTGGCACGGGTGGTGTCGCCCAGTGCGGCGTTCACCTGCCAGCGGTTGTTGAGCAGCGGGACCAGGACCATCCAGAGCTCGCGCTCCCGCAGCGCCGGCTCCGCCGCGTCGTACCAGGCCCGGCCATTGACGAGGTCGTTGCCGGCGACGGCCACGTTGCCCAGGTTGACCTGGGCGGTGGCGACCGCTGAGGGGTCGCCGAGCTCCGTGGCCACGGCCAGTTCCTCCTGGTGGGCCTGCCCGGCACCGGCCAGGTCGCCGGTCTCGCGGCGACCGGTGCCCAGGCTGCCCAGCGCCAGGACCAGCACGCCGGGGGCGTCGGCCTCCTTGGCGGTGAGCACGGCCTCGGTGGCCAGGCGGACCACGTCGGGCCAGCGGCCCTCGTCGGACGCCACCCGTGCCTGGCCGTCGAGCACCCGGGCCAGCAGGGCGCCGTCGCCCATCCGGCGGACCAGCGCCTCGGCCTCGGCGCTGCGGGCGGCGCCGCCGGCGAGGTCGCCGAGCTGGCGCTGGGTGTTGCCCAGGTTGAGCAGGGCCTCGGCCTGGGCACGGAGGTCGCCGGCCTCGACCGCCCACTCGCGGTAGGCCTCGAAGCGGGCGACGGCCCCGGCGGGATCGCCGCGGTCGGCCATCACCGCGGCCTGGCCCACCAGTGCGGCGCCCAGGCCGGCGGACTCGCCGATGGAGCGGCACAGGGCCTCCTGCTCGGTTAGCAGCGCCATCGCCTCGTCGTAGCGGCCCTGCTGCCGCAGCGCCCCGGCGTGGTTGCCCAGGTTGGCCTGCAAGCCCCACGTGGCGCCGAGCCGGCGGCAGAGCGCGGCCTCCTCGGCGAAGCAGGCGAGCGCGACGTCGAGCTCGCCGCTGTCGCGCCGGGCCAGGCCGAGGTTGCCGAGCGCCGCTTGCAGGAGCGCGTCGTCGCCGGCGGCACGGCTGAGCGCGACGGCTTCGTCGAGCACCACCTCGGCGTCGTTCAGCTGACCCTGGAGCCAGAGGGCGGCACCGAGGTTGACGAGCGACGCCCGCAGCCGGGCCGGCGCCTTCTCCTCGCCGGGTGAGCCGCCGGCCCGGTAGTGGTCGACCAGGAAGCGGTTGAGGGCGAGGGCCTCGGTGGGGTGGCCGGCGTCGGTGACCAGGCGGGCGACGGCCCAGGCCTGCTCGGCGTGCGCACCGGGAGCGTCGAGGACCGGTCGGTAGCCGTCGACCACTGATCGCCCTGCTTCTTCAGCCCGCGCCCACTGGCTGCGCAGGTCCGGGTGGGCGATCGGGTACGCCACCTCCAGGTAGGCGAGGTCCGAGATGGTGGACACCAACCCGTCGACGTCTCCCGCCGCCAGGTGCGCCCACGGCAGCTCCTCCACCTGGCGGGGGCCGAGCGGCTGCGACGAGAAGTACGCGGCCAGCGCAGCGGCCGCCTGCTGGCGATCGGCCTCGGTGGGCAGGTACCGATCCTCCACGGCTCGGCGGTGCAGCGGCGTGGCGAACCCGAGGATCCCGGAGCGGGTCACCAGCCCGTCCTCGGCCGCCAGCACCAGCGGCGACCAGACGGCGGACGTGATCGGTTCCCCGTCCGGACCGCCCAGCAGCTCCAGCAGCTCGGGCTCGGCGAGGCCCCGGCGAGCTGCCCAGATCGCCCGCATGGCATCGCCGACCAGACCCGGGCGCTCGTCCTCGAAGTCGTCCTCGTAGCGGGCGAGCACGACCTCCAGGAGGTCGTCGACCGTCGCCGCGGCCAGGTAGCGGTCGATGACCTCCCCGAGCGTGAAGTGGTCGCCCCACTGGCGCAGCTCGTCGAGGACCGTGCGCAGGAACAGGGGGTTCCCGGTCTGGGGCGCGCCGGCCAGGCGGTCGACGTGCACCGGGTCGAGGCCCTTGGACCAGCGGCCGAGGAACGCAGCGATGAACGCCCGGCGCTCGGCGTCGTCGAGGCCCGGTGCCGTGCCCACGGGCCACCCCCGTCGGGTCGCTTCGTCCACCGTGCGCGGGTCCGACGTGGTCAGCACGACCCGCACCGTCGGCGGGACCTCCACCGGGAGCCACGTCAGGTCGGGTGCACCGTCGACGTCGTCGAGCAGCTCGCACCCGTCGACCACCAGCAGCGTGCGCCCGGGCCGGGCACCGGCTCGTTCCAGGGCCGAGAACATCGCGGCGCGCCGACCGGCCGGGTCATCGGGGAGCAGACCGGGGTCGGTGCCGGGGTCCAGGGCCGCCACCACCCGGGTGACGAGGGACCTCCAGTCGGATGCGGCCGACGTGGCCCCCACGTGGTGCACCAGCACCGCATCGTCGGGGTGGGCGTCGGCCCGGCCTTCGGCCCAGCGTGCGACCAGGGGCGTGAGGTCCGAACCCGGCTCGCCGAAGAGGACCAGCGGGGGAGCGGTGCCGTCGACGTACTGGTCCAGCGCCGCCACCACCCGTGGCCGATCGATGTGACCCGCCCGCCGGGCCGCGCCGAACGCCCGGTGCGCGTCGGCCTCCCGCTCGATCGGGTCCGGCACCTCGTCGGCCGGGAACAGCTGGTCCACCATCGCCGTGAGCTCGGCCAGCACCTGCTGCCCCAGGTCCTGCGGCGACGCGTAGTCCCGGCACGGGTGGCCCGATGCCCGGACCCGGTCCTTGAGCGCCTCGAGCTTCGGGATGTTCGCCGGGTCGGCCTCGCCCAGCACCTCCTGCTCCTCGGGCGGGCGCGACGCCATCCACGAGGGGTCCCGCAGGTGGAAAAACGTGTGGCCGGCGGCGTCGGGGTCGTTGAGGACGCCGTGCAGCACCTCCATCTCGGTGACCGACGTGCCGCTCAGGTGCCCGAGCCACGGCAGCTGCTCCACCAGGTTCTCGGGCATCTCCTCGGGCACCCAGCCGTAGCGCTGGCCGAGCAGCCCGAGGAAGAACGGGCGGCTCCGGTCGATCTCGGCCAGGCAGATGGGCAGGACGGCGCCCTCGGCCTTCTGCTCGTCGGTGACGCCCCAGCGCAGGTCGACCTCGGACCAGCCGACGCCCCGCTGCTCGCACAGCCGCCGGACCTGCGGGAAGATCCGCTTCACCAGCTCCTCGCGCTCGGCCTGCATGTCCCGGAACGTCGACGACACGAACACCCGGATGGCCCGCTCGGACCCGAACCCGATGTCGTCGCTGCCCACCTGACCTGATCCCGCATCAGCCATGCCGGAATCCTGCCAGTTCCCTCCCGCCCCGGCTTCGAGCCGTGGCTCACCGTTGCCCGAGCGGTGGAAACGCAATCAGACACCACAACACGTCATCCGAAGAATCTTCGGACATCTTCGGATTGCATCCGGCCGGAACGGATCGGTGCCGCCGCAGCGGGCCACGTTCGGCACCCCGTCGCCAGGGCGGTACCGTTTCGGTCGGCGGACAGGCGAGCGAGCGGGCGGAGCGGTCGTGGACGAGCGGCAGGTGGCGGGCAGCGCGATGGGTCTCGATCCCCTCGTGGTCGCGGCGGTGCTGCTGGGCGGCGCGGTCACGGTGCTGGTGGCGCTGGCCCTGCCGTGGGCCACGTTCCACGATCGCGGGCTCGGGGCGACGATCGAGATGGACGGCGGCACGACCGGTCGGGTGCTGGTCGGGGCGCTGGCCGTCTTCGTCATGGGCCTGGCCGCGATCCGGGCGCGGCACCCGAAGGCGGGTCCGACGCTGGCGCAGGCCGGGGCCTCGTTCGCGCTGCTGGCGGCGGTGGTGGCGCTCGCCCTCCACGCGATCGCCACGGCGAACGACCTGACGTCGCCGTTCCCGGGTCAGACGGCGTACGGGCCGGGCTCGGTGATCGGCGGCCTCGGCGCGCTGGCGGCGGCGGCGGCCAGCGGGCTGGCGCTCCTCGACGGGTGGAGCGCCGGGAGCCACCCGCTGGGGTGACCAGGTGTGCTCGCGCCAGGGTCCTTGGTCCCTGGGTTTGCGAAAACTGAAACGTGTTCTAGTGTGCGACGCCGTGACGGATCAGACAGAAGTCGGGGAGATCCTCTCTGCCCCGCTCATCATCGAGTACCCGTTCAAGCGGACCACCGGACCCATCATCGGTGCCTTCCTCACCGGCCTGCGCGAGCAGGTCCTGGTGGGGTCCAAGGCAGAAGATGGTCGGGTCATCGTGCCGCCGGCTGAGTTCGACCCGGTCTCGGGCAACGACCTCACCGAGCTGGTGGAGGTCGGCCCCGAGGGCGTCATCACGACGTGGGCGTGGGTGACCGAGCCCCACGCCAAGCACGCCCTCGACGACCCGTTCGCCTGGATCCTCGTCAAGCTCGACGGCGCCGACACGCCGATGCTCGGTGCCCTCAAGGCCCCGACCATGGACGTCGTGGCCACCGGCGCCCGGGTCAAGCCGGTGTGGGCCGACGAGCGCGAAGGCCACATCGACGACATCGCCCACTGGGTGCTGGTCGAAGGAGACGCTGCCTGATGCCCGAGATCCAGCTGCCCGCATCGCTGGCCGACGTGGAGCCGGTCCGGTCGGTCCGCACCCCGGCCCAGCTCGACTACACGTTCACCGCCGGCGACGCCACCACTCGCTTCCTCAAGGGCATCACCCAGAAGAAGATCATCGGCCAGCAGGCCAACCCGGACTCGCGGGTGTACGTGCCCGCCCGTGGCGCCGACCCCGAGCTGGGGGCGGCCACGCCGATCGAGGTCGAGGTCGCCCAGGTGGGCACCGTCACCTCGTTCTGCGTGGTGAACCTGCAGTTCTACGGCTCCGGCATGGAGATCCCGTACACGAGCGCCCTGATCATGCTCGACGGCGCCGACCTGTCGATCATGCACCTGATCCAGGAGATCCCCGCCGACCAGGTCCGCATCGGCATGCGCGTCGAGGCCGTGTGGCGCGACGACGCCGACATCGAGCCCACGCTCGAGTCCATCAAGTGGTTCCGCCCGACCGGCGAGCCCGACGACGTCAACGTCCGCATCCCCGGGGAGATCCGGGGTACCGGCCTCGGCTCCTGGGTGGGCGGCGTGGCCCCCACCGAGCTCACCGTGCGCAACCCGCGCACCGGCGAGGGCGGCACTGCTGAATTCGGAGGTGAGGGCTGATGCGCGACATCGCGGTCATCTCGTTCGCACAGACCCCGGCCCGGCGCTCGGTCCCCGAGCTCAACGAGGTCGAGATGCTCATGCCGGCGGTGCACGATGCGCTGACCCAGGTCGACATGACCATCGACGACATCGGGTTCACCTGCTCGGGCTCCACCGACTACCTGGCCGGCACGGCGTTCAGCTTCGTGTCGACCCTCGACGCCGTCGGCCCGTGGCCTCCCATCCAGGAGAGCCACGTGGAGATGGACGGCGCCTGGGCCCTCTACGAGGCCTGGGTGAAGCTCCAGCTCGGCGAGATCGACACGGCCCTGGTGTACGCCTACGCCAAGTCGTCGCCCGGTGACCTGCCGATGGTGCTGACCCGCCAGCTCGACCCGATCACCGTCGGGCCGCTCTGGGCGGACTCGGTCAGCCTCGCCGCCCTCCAGGCCCGCTCGCTGATCGACAGCGGCAAGGCCACCGAGGCCGACATGGCCGAGGTCGTGGCCCGCAGCCGCAAGGACGCCTTGAACAACCCGAAGGCGCAGCTGGCCTGGGACCGTTCGGCCGAGGACCACCTCGCCACCGACTACCACATCGCCCCGCTCCGCAAGGGCGACTGCCCGCCCATCACCGACGGCGCGGCGGCCATCGTGCTGGCGGCCGGCGACGTGGCCCGCTCCAAGGTGAAGCGCCCGGCGTGGATCCGGGGCATCGACCACCGCGTCGACCCGATCCACCTCGGGCTCCGGGACCTCACGGTGAGCGAGAGCACCCGCATCGCCGCCGAGAAGGCCGGCGTGGCCGACGGCAAGGTCGACATCGCCGAGCTGCACGCCCCGTTCAGCCACCAGGAGCTCATCTTGAAGGAGGCCATCGGCCTCGGCGACGACGTCGCCATCAACCCCTCCGGCGGCGCCCTCGCCGCCAACGCCATGATGACGGCCGGCCTGATCCGGATCGGCGAGGTGGCGACCCGCATCTCGAACGGCGAGGCCGACCGCGGCGTCGCCCACGCCACCAGCGGCCCCTGCCTCCAGCAGAACCTGGTGACCGTCCTGGAAGGTGACGCCTGATGGGTAAGGAACGAGTCGCAGTCGTCGGCATCGGCCAGACGAAGCACGAAGCAACCCGCGGCGACGTGTCCGTGGCCGGCCTCCTCCGCGAGGCCGCCGGGCGGGCCCTCGCCGACGCCGAGATGACGTGGTCGGAGATCGATGCCGTCGTCATCGGCAAGGCCCCCGACTTCTTCGAGGGCGTGATGATGCCCGAGCTGTTCCTGGCCGACGCGCTGGGCTGCACGGGCAAGCCGATGTTCCGGGTGCACACCGCCGGCTCGGTGGGCGGCTCGACGGCCATCGTGGCCAGCCAGCTGATCTCGGCCGGCATCCACGAGAAGGTCCTCACCGTCGCCTTCGAGAAGCAGTCCGAGTCCGAGGCCATGTGGGCCCTCTCGCTGCCCATCCCGTTCACCCCGCCGCTGCACGCCGGCGCCGGCGGCTACTTCGCCCCGCACGTGCGCAGCTACATCCGCCGGGCCAAGGCGCCCGACCACATCGGCATGCTGGTGGCCCTCAAGGACCGCCAGAACGGGCTCAAGAACCCCTACGCCCACCTGCACGAGCACGACATCACGTTCGACTCCATCAAGGACTCGATGATGCTGTGGGACCCGATCCGCTACGCCGAGACCTGCCCGTCCTCCGACGGTGCCTGCGCCCTGGTGCTCGGCTCGGAGAAGGTGGCCGACGAGGCCGCCGCCCAGGGTCGCCAGCCGGCGTGGATCCAGGGCACGGCCATGCGGTCCGAGCCGACGCTGTCCGCCGAGCGCGACACGGTGCTGCCCCTCGGCGGCGCCCTCTGCGCTGCCGACGTCTACAAGCAGGCGGGGATCACCAACCCCCGCAAGGACGTCGACGCCGTCGAGATGTACGTGCCGTTCAGCTGGTTCGAGCCGATGTGGCTGGAGAACCTCGGCTTCGCCGAGCCCGGCGAGGGCTGGAAGATGACCGAGGACGGCGTCACCGCCCTCGACGGCGACCTGCCGGTGAACATGTCCGGCGGCGTGCTCTGCACCAACCCGATCGGCGCCTCGGGCATGCTCCGCTTCGGCGAAGCCGCCATGCAGGTCCGGGGCACCGCCGGCGACCACCAGGTGGACTCGGTCCGCAAGGCCGTGGGCCACGCCTACGGCGGCGGCAGCCAGTTCTTCGCCATGTGGGTCGTCGGCAAGGACAAGCCCTGACCGACCGGTCCTGACAACCGAACCGCGCTGCTCGCTGCCCGCCCCGCACTGGGGCGGGCAGCGTCGCGTTCAGGCACCTGCGAGGTGGTCAGCGATCCAGTGGGCTGTCTCGTCCTCGTTCCAGGCGCCCGCTGCGATGGAGAACATGGCGGCGACCGCGTCGTGCGGCAGCGCATCGAGGTGGTGGCCGTTGATCGCGCAGAACATGCGCAGGCACATCCAGGCGAGCCGCTTGTTGCCGTCGGGCAGGGGATGGTTGCGGGCGATCCGCACGGTCTGCACCGCGGCCTTCATCTCGAACGCGGGGTAGCGGTCCTGGTCGCCGAACCCGGCCTGCGGCGCATGGAGCGCGGAATCGAGCAGATCGACGCGGGACGCTCGGGTCAGCGTGATCGCGTCGAGACCGGTGACC
This sequence comes from uncultured Acidimicrobiales bacterium, assembly GCA_937926025.1. GTDB lineage: Bacteria > Actinomycetota > Acidimicrobiia > Acidimicrobiales > Iamiaceae > Aquihabitans. Next base: position 15,134 of record CALANQ010000546.1, on the reverse strand, counting down.
GCCTCGCCGATGATGAGGGCTTCGGCACGGGTGAGGTACCTCACTCGGCCAGGCGGTCGAGGATCTCCCCGTCCCTCGCAGTCATGGCGCGCAGGCGCTCGATGAAGTCCTGATCCTGGCGGACCCGTTCGATCTCGGCGGCCAGGGCATCGACGATCAGCGTGTTCACGGATACTCCCTTCCCTCGCGCGACGACCTCCGCCGTCTCTGCGAGTTCCTGGGGCAACCGTACCGTCGTCGGCTTCTTCATGACATCATGATATCAAGATGTCCGATTGCGTGGCCAGGCCAGCGCAGCGGGGCCGCTGGTGCACCGGTGCGGGGCGTGTGCGACCTGGTTCAGGGGTGGTCGGCGACTCGTTCGAAGATGGCCATGCTGAGATCGGTGGCGTCGTCGATGACCTGGTCGAGGTCGGTGCCGAGGCGGCCGGCGGTCCAGGCCTCGGCCAGCTCCTCCATGGCGCCGCCGAAGAGGGTGGCGGCCACCTCGGCGGTGCGGGCCGCGCCGGCGGGCGAGCCGGCGAGGCGGGCGAGCTCCTCCTGCCCGACGGCGGCCGTGCTCTCGACCAGGGCTTGGCGGGCGATGCGGCGGCGGTCGGCGAGGACCGGGTTGCCGCGACCTTCGGTGAAGAGGACCTTGGCGCGGCGGGGGTCGTCGGTGAGGAACCGGAGGACCGTCTCGATGCCGGCGCGGGTGCGGGCCGAGGGGTCGTCGGCGGCGTCGAGCAGGGCGGTGCCCAGCAGCTCGGCCAGTTCGCCGGCCACCTGGTCGTACACGGCGCCGAGCAGCTCGTCGCGGTCGACGAAGCTCTCGTAGAAGTACCGGGCGTTGAGGTCGGCCGACCGGCACACGGCCCGGACGGACGTGGCGGCGTCGCCCTCGGTGCCGAAGAGCTCGAACGCGGCGGCGACGAGCAGCTGGCGTCGGTCCCGGGTGCGCTCCTCGGCCGGGATGCCGGCCCAGCTCGAGGGCTTCGAAGGGGGAGCGGCCACGGCGACAGCGTAGTTCTGGACACGGGTGTTGCCAGAACCTAGGTTGGAAACACCCGTTGCCAGACCTGGCAGCACCCGCTCGAACCGGAGCCGCTCGTGTCGCTCATCCCGTCGCTCTCGCTGCCGTTCCTGCCCGCCGACGGATCGGTGCCGACGTTGCCGCCCAACCCGCTGGCGGACCGGTTCGAGGCGTTCTTCGACCGCTCGGTCCGCCCCGACTTCTTCAAGAAGATGGACTTCGCCGAGCCGCTCGGCGATCCCGGGTGGTTCGGCCCGGGCAGCCCGGTGTGGCACGTCCACTCGAACATGCCGGTCATGTTCTTCGGGCTGTCGTGCGCGGCGTTCATGGAGAACCTCGACCCGGGGATCGCGTGGATGGGCTACGACCACTCCCGCATCGTCGAGCGGGTCGACGGCGTGCCGACCGGACGGGTGGACCCCACCGGCGCCCGCGTCCGCTTCGCCCACTCGCTGGCCTTCTTCACCGCCACCGCCTACGGCCCGACACCCACCGCCGAGCGGGCGGCCCGGGCCGTGCGCGCCATGCACCACACCATCAAGGGCACCCGGCCCGACGGCGTTCCCTACGACGCCGACGACCCCGAGTGGCTGCGCTGGAACTACGCCACCGTCGTGTGGGGCATCGCCAGCGCCCACGAGCGCTACCACGCCCGACCGCTCGACGACATCGACGACTACTACCGGGCGTTCGTGCGGGTGGGCGAGTCGCTGGGCGGCACCGACCTGCCCCGCACGAAGGGCGAGGTGCTCGAGTGCCTGGAGGAGCGGCTGCCGAAGCTGGCGCTCACGCCCATCGGCGCCAGCCGGACGTTCCCGAACCTGGGCGAGACCATGCCGGCGGGCCAGAAGCCGATCTTCTGGCTGCTGGACTGGGCGGAGAAGGACCTGCTCCCCACGTGGGGCCAGAAGCTGTTCCTCTACAAGGCGCCGCACCCGGTGCGGGTCCAGGCCCGGCGCCAGCTGCTGAAGGTGGCGCTCAACGGCCTGCACGTCACCACCGGTCCGATGCGGGAGTTCCGGGAGGCCGAGGCCCGGGTGGCGGGGCGGCGCCTCGACGACATCCCCACCTCGACGGCGCCCCTCGGTTCCGACGAGCCCATGGACCGCCAGGCGGTGGAAGCGACCTACTGACCGTCCCCAGCGGTCAGGAGGTCTCCGGCCGGGAGGTCGGGAGGGCCCGTCCCGCCCGACCTCCCGCTTCGGTCGCGCGCACCCGAGAATGGGTCTCCCGGTCCCTTCCCGCCCGTCTCGCCGGGCAGTAGCTTCCCCGCAGCCGAACGGTCGGTGAGCGGGAGGGTGCGCCATGGTGAACGCGGAGAAGCGGCGGCGGACGGCCGTGCCCAAGGCGGGAGCCAGCGCCGCGGGGGCACCCCCGACCCCCGCCCCGCTGCCCACGGGCACGGCGGCGGCGCTGCCCGACACCACGCCGGCCGAGCCGACCTTCTGGGCGAAGCTCCGGTACCGGTTCGACCTGGCGCTGGCCCGCGGGCCGCTGGTGGTCATCGGCTACCTCGGCCTGGTGATGCTCGCCATCATCTTCGTGTCATCGGTGCTGCTGTGGCTGTTCCGGCTCAAGGGCGTCAACGGCGGCGAGCCGATCGGCAGCCCGTTCGACGCGTTCTGGCAGGCGATGCTGCGCGTCGTGGACTCCGGCACGTTCGCCGCCGACGCCACCTGGCCGACCCGCCTGGTCGGGCTGTTCATCACGATGTGCGGGATCTTCCTGGCCGGCAGCCTCATCGGCCTCATCGCGTCGGCCGTCGACCTGAAGATCGAGCAGCTGCGCAAGGGCCGGTCGACCGTGCTGGAGACCGGTCACACCCTGGTGCTGGGCTGGTCGCCCCGGCTGCCCACGATCCTCAGCGAGCTGGTGGAGGCCAACGCCAACCAGAAGAAGGCGGCCCTGGTGGTGCTGGCCGGCGTGGCCAAGGACGAGATGGAGGACGAGCTGCGGGTGAAGGTGCCCGACACGGGCACGACGCGGGTCGTGTGCCGGACCGGCGATCCGTCGAGCCCGGCGGACCTGGCCATGGTCCACGTCACCGGGGCCCGGTCCATCATCGTCCTGGCCGGCGACGAGGGCGACGCGGGCGTGGTGAAGGCGGTCCTCGCCGTGCGCAGCGTCGACCCGATGTTCGCCAACGCGCACGTCGCCGCCGAACTGGAGAACCCGGGACACGCGGCCACCCTGCGCACGCTCACCGAGGGACGCATCGTCACGATCCAGGCCGACGAGATCATCGCCGAGCTCACCGCCCAGGCCTGCCACCAGGCGGGCCTGGCGTCGGTGTTCCGCGAGCTGCTCGACTTCGACGGGGCTGAGATCTACTTCACCCCCGTGCCCGAGCTGGTGGGGGCCACCTACCGCGACGCGCTCCTGGCGTTCGACGACTGCAGCGTGCTCGGGTGGATCCGGGCCGACGGGGTGGTGGAGCTGAACCCACCCGTCGACGCCGTGTTCGGCGCGGGGTTCGAGATTATCACCGTGGCCGAGGACGACGACACCGTCGTCTTCACCGGCATCGTGACCCCGCCGGAGGTCGCCGTCGACACGACGGTCACGTTCGACGAGGCGCCCCAGCGCATCCTCATGATCGGCTGGAGCGACCTCGGACCGGGCGTGATCCGCGAGCTCGACGAGTTCCTGGCACCCGGCTCCACCCTCGACCTGGTCGTGGACCCCGACCTGATCTCGTCGGACCTGCACGACCTGGAGCCGGAGCTGCCCGACACCCGCAACTGCGAGATCACCCTCCACCGCGGTGGCCGGGGTCCGGAGGCGCTCATGGAGATGGCGGCCTCGGGGTTCGACCAGGCGATCGTGCTCGGCTACCGGGACCCCATCCCCGTGTCGGAGGCCGATGCCCGGACCATGCTCACCCTGCTGACGCTGGACAAGGCCTTCGCCGGCTCCGAGGTGCGGCCCCGGATCGTGGCCGAGATGCTCGACCGGTCGAACGTGGCCGTCGCCCAGACCACCGGGGTCGAGGACTTCATCGTGAGCGACGAGCTGTCGAGCCTGATGATCGCCCAGCTGTCCGAGCGGCTCGAGCTCCACCGGGTGTTCGACGAGCTGTTCGACGCTGACGGCGCGTTCGTCGCCCTGCACCCCTCCGCGCTCTACGCCCCCGATGGCGTGACCACGTCGTTCGCCGAGATCGTGGCGGCGGCGTCGAAGCGGGGGCAGACCGCCTTCGGGTGGCGCATCGATGCCACCGCCGAGGGGGTGGTCAACCCGCCGAAGGCGTCGCAGGTGATCCTCGGCGCCCTGGATCAGGTCCTGGTGCTCGGCCCTCGCTGAGCGGCCTGCTCAACGGCCGAGGCGGTAGGCGGGGTTGAGGATGATGAGCTTGCCGTTGCGCTGGCCGACCATGCCCTCGACGGTCAGGACCGCTCCCGGGTCGATGCCCGCCAGGCGGCGGCGTCCGAGGAAGGCGACCGTGAGCGCGGCGGTGTCGTCGGCCAGCACCAGCTCCAGCGTGGGGATCTCCCCCCAGGGCCGGACGCGGATCGATCGTGCCCGGCCCTGCACCTGGGCGCGTCGGCGGTAGACCACCTCGGCGATCGGGTGCGTGAGGGAGGGGTCCAGGAACCCCCCGGGGATCGGTGCCGACGCGGGCAGCGGGCCGAGGTCGGCCACCTCGGGCTCCACCGGATCAGTGGTGCGGCTGCTTGCTGGCATGGAAGGCCTCCCGCTCCTCGTCGGAGATGGTCACGGACCCGAAGTGGTACGGCACGAACGTGACGTTGGCGTGGGGGAGCCGGGCCAGCGCGGTGGCCAGCTGATCCGACGTTCGATCGTGGAGGAGCCGGTGCCAGAAGTGCTGGTACTCCCGGCGGGGCACCAGGACGGTCACCTCGGTGCGGTGGTCGGCGAGCTCGTCGGCGACCACGTCCAGGACGGAGCGGTCGATGCGGCGGTCCGGGCACTCGACGATGTCGAGCGGCACCCGGGTCATGCCGAGGTTGACCCACTTGTCCGCCAGCTGCTGGCCGTGCGCCGGGTCCACCGCGATGTGGACGGCTCGGGTCTCGTCGGCGTGCATCGTCCGGGCGTACTGGATAGCTCGGGCCACCGGTCGGTCCAGATCCGACACCAGCACCAGCACGGCGTGGCGGGGGAGGACCGGGTCGGTGACGGCGGCCTCGACGTCGTGCTCGAGCTCCACCGCCTCGGACTCGTACTGCCGGTTCAGCCGGACCAGCAGGGCCACCATGATCGGCACCAGCAGGATGATGAACCAGGCGCCGCCCACGAACTTCTCGGCGCCGATCACCACCGTGACCACGGCCGTGGTGATCGCACCGAGGCCGTTGATGAACAGGCCGAGGCGCCACCCGGGCTCGCGGAGCTTGATGTGGCGGACCGACATGCCGGCCTGCGAGAGGGTGAAGCTGGTGAACACGCCGATCGCGTAGAGCGGGATCAGGTGGGTCACGTCGGCGCCGAAGATGACCACCAGGACGCCGGCGGCCACGGCCAGGGCGACGATGCCGTTCGAGAAGACGAGCCGGTGGCCCCGCTTCGTCAGCTGCTTGGGCATGAACGCGTCGTCGGCGTGGAAGCTCGCCAGCCGGGGGAAGTCGGCGAAGGAGGTGTTGGCCGCCAGCACCAGGATCAGCATGGTCGCGGCCTGGACGAAGATGAACGCCACGTGCCCGGCGGGGCTCGACCCGAAGGCGTGCTTGGCCACCTGCGAGATGACCGTGGCCTTCTCGCTGGGGATCACCTGGTACTTGGCCGCCAGGATCGAGATGCCGAGGAACATGGTGCCCAGGCAGGCCCCCATGATCATCAGGGTCTGGCGGGCGTTGGTGGCCTCCGGTCGCTTGAAGGCCGGCACGCCGTTCGAGATCGCTTCCACGCCGGTCATGGCGGCACCACCCGAGGCGAAGCCCTTCAGCACCAGCAGGAGCGAGGCGGCCCCCACCCCGACCGGGATGGGGTCGGCGGGCACGGGGGCGTGGGTGAAGCCGCCGGTGACCCCGTGGTAGATGCCCATGATCACCATCGCGAACATCGACACGATGAAGGCGTAGGTGGGGACGGCGAAGACCCGCCCGGACTCCTTGACGCCCCGCAGGTTGCCGACCGCGATGATCGCGATGAAGGCGAGGGCGATCGGCACCCGGTACGGGTAGAGGGCGGGAGCCGCCGAGTAGAGCGCGGCCATGCCCGCCGACACCGAGACCGCCACGGTGAGGATGTAGTCGGTGAGCAGCGCGACGCCGGCGACCTGGGCGGGGAGGAGACCGAGGTTGTCCTTCGTCACGATGTAGGCACCGCCCGCGGAGTGGTACGCCTTGATGGTCTGCCGGTAGCTGAAGATCAGGATCACCAGCACCGTCACCAGCGAGAGGGTGATCGGCACGAGGAACGCGGTGAAGGCGAGCAGGCCGATCACCGGCACCATCGCCCGGAGGATCTCCTCGGAGGCGTAGGCGGTGGACGAGAGCGCGGCGCTGGCGAAGACGGCGAGCGCGGGGGGCTTGCCCAGCCGCTCGTGCTCGAGCTGGTCGGTGTGGAGCGGCGGACCCAGGACCTTCCGCTTGATGCGGTACCGGCGGGCCTTGGGGATCTCGATGCCCGAAGCCGGGGGCAGCGGCCCGGGGGGATCGAGGCGGGAGGGCGGGTCGTGCACCAGGGACATGGTCCGAGTGTGCGGAACCCCCGCATCAAGAAGCCGTCGCGACCGGTGCCCCACCGTCAAGATCGCGCAAAGATCGGGCGATCGAGGGCCTCGACGTGCACCGGGACGGCGTTCGGAGAGCGGCGGAGGGCCAGACTGGGACGGTGGGTACCCGCCTGCACCTTCCCTCGGGGCCGATCGGCCTGCTGGCCGGCGGCATCGCCGCAACGGTCGCCGTGGCCGTGATGATCCCGATGCGGCCCGACCTCAGCCCGGCGACGTCCGCGCTGGTCCTGGTCCTGCCGGGCCTCGTCGCCGGACGGCTCGGCGGACGCGTCGCGGCCGCCATCGTGGCGCTCGGGTGCGCCGTGGCCTACGGGGTCCTGTTCCTTCCGCCGCTGGGTGCGTGGAAGGTGGGCGGGACCGAGGACGTGGCGGCCGGGATCGTGTTCCTGGTGGTGGCGCTCGCCGGCGGGGAGATGACCGCCCGCGAGGCGGTGCGCGTCCGCGTGGCGGAGGACCGCAACCGGGAGCTCGAGGAGCTCACCGATCGCCTCGAGCGGGCCCGGGTGGAACGGGAGCGCCTGAGCGGCGAGCTCGACCGGCTGGCGGTGGTGGCCGAGGTCGACGAGGCCCGCTCCGCCCTGCTGCGCTCCGTCTCCCACGACCTGCGGACGCCGCTCGCCACCATCCGGGCCGTCTCGACCGACCTCCAGGGCGATACGCCCTACGACGACGAGACCCGGCGGGAGCTGCTCGGCCTGGTCAGCGACGAGGCCGAGCGCCTCGATCGGCTGGTGGGCAACCTGCTGTCGATGAGCCGGGTCGAGGCGGGTGCGTTCGCCCCTGACCTGCAGGCGGTCGATGTGCGGGAGCTGCTCGACGCCACGGTGGCCCGCCTCAGGAGGGTGGTCCGGGAGCACCGCGTCGAGGTCGACGTGGCCGCCGCCGTGCCCCTGCTCCGGGCGGACTACACCCAGCTCGAGCTGGTCATCACGAACCTGCTGGAGAACGCCGTGCGCCACGCCACGCCGCGCTCCACGATCCGGGTCGGCGCCCGCCCGGCGGGCGCGATGGTCGCCCTGTGGGTGGAGAACCAGGGCGAAGGCGTCCTGCCCACGGAGCGGACGCGGGTGTTCGAGGCCTTCCACCAGAGTCGGGGCAGCCGTTCCAGCGGGATCGGCCTCGCCATCTGCAAGGCGGTGGTGGAGGCCCACGGCGGCACCATCCGCGTGTTGGACGTGGCCGGCGGTGGTGCCCGGTTCACGTTCACGATCCCGGCCCTCGAGCCGGCGTCGGACCTGGCAGCCGACCCGACCGCCCCGCGTCCCCCGGTGCCGACCTCGTGAGCGCGACGGCCGCACCTCGCATCCTCGTGGTGGACGACGAGCGGACCATCGTCCGGGCCCTGTCGGCAGCGCTCGAGGCTCGGGACTACCGCGTCGATGTCGCCGCCGACGGGCGGTCCGCCGTGGCCGAGGCGGCGGCGACCGCGCCGGACCTGATCATCTTGGACCTCGGCCTCCCGGACCTCGACGGCATCGAGGTGTGCCGACGCATCCGGGCCTGGAGCGACGTGCCGATCATCGTCCTCACCGCCGAAGGCTCCGACGAGGCCAAGGTCACCGCGCTCGACGAGGGCGCCGATGACTACGTGACCAAGCCGTTCTCCACGCCGGAGCTGCTGGCCCGGGTGCGCGTCGCCCTCCGGCACCGGGGACGCAGCGGCACCGGCGAGCCGGATCCGGCCCGCTTCGAGGTGGGCGCGCTGGTGGTGGACATCGCCCGGCACCAGGTCAGCGTGGACGGCACCGGGGTGGATCTGACGCCCAAGGAGTTCGGGTTCCTCGCGCTCCTGGCTCGCCATCCCGGCCGGGTGCTCACCCACCGGATGATCCTCGAGGACGTGTGGGGTGAGGGGTACGGAACCGAGACCCAGTACCTGCGCGTCTACGCCAGCCAGATCCGCAAGAAGCTCGCTGGGCTCGGCGCACCCGACCTGGTGACCGAGCCCGGCGTCGGCTACCGGTTGGTGGAGCCCGACCCCAGCTGATCTGCCCCGTCCGGAGCGGGGTCATCGCCGCCCGGCGGCGGCGGCGATGACCCCGCGAACATGAGCCGCACCATCCCGGTGGCGCAGCCGACGACCAGCACCGTGGCCACGGCGGCCGGCCCCTGCAGCGCCGCCACGAGGACGGCGCCGGCGATGGCCGGCCACGGTGCGGCGTGGCGGAGCCACCACACCCAGGTCCGGTGGGTGGCGGGGAGGACGCCCGCGCCGACGACGGCGATGAGGATCGCCTGGCGGCTGGCGACCAGCAGGGCGGCCGCCCCGCCGAGCTCGAGCACCAGCTGGTGGCGCACGAAGCGGTCGTGGTGGGGAGGGAGGAGCGGCATGCGCATCAGCCCGCCTCCTGCATGAGGTGGCGGAGCGCGGTGTCGACGGTCCGATCGAACCCGCTGGACCGCCGGCACCCGAGGTCCGCCAGCGCGACCCGCTCCTCGAAGTCCCGTGCGGCTTGCAGCTCGTCGGCGTCGACGTCGGGCGCCGCCACCGCGTCCTGCACGATGATCCCCTGCTCGAGGAAGCGGCGCCGGAGCGCAGCCTCGGGATCCTGGCGGAGCGCGGCGTCGATGCCGGCCTCGGCGAGGCACTGGGCGCGCCGCTCCTGGGCGTGGATCACCTCGGGGCGAGCGGCGGCCGCCTGGACCTGCTCGGGTGTGGGCGCACCCAGGGAGCCGAGGCGGCTCTCCGCGAGGAACCCGGCCTGGCGCAGCGCCCGGTCGAAGCAGGAATCCTCGTCGAACCGCTCGGGCGACCGGCCCGGCCCGTACAGGCTGGCCGTCCAGCCGCTGGTGGCAGCCCGGTCGGCCACGTCGCGGTTGGGGTCTCGCCAGTCCGGGTCGAGCACGGCTTCGCCGAACTGGTCCTCGATGAGGCCGTAGCCACCGTGGCTCGCCCACCAGGCGTCGGGCGGCGGAGCCGGCACCACCGGATCGGTCGTGCCGGGCGGGTCGAGGACGGGCTGGTAGGTGATGCCCTGCCGGGCGAGGCAGCGGCGGAGGGCCTGCTGGAACTGGACCGCCTGGGCCCGCCCGGCGAACCGGGCGGGGCCGGGATCCGAGCATCCGGGGCCGAGGATCAGCATCGCCGCGGCGAAGCCGGCGGCCCGGAGGTGGGTCGTGCTGGGCACGCCGGTCCTCAGCAGTCGGTTGCGGAGCTGATCGACGAGCGCCAGGTGGTGACGGTGCCCGATCCGTAGCCGAGCTGGCGCATGGTCACGTCGAAGCCGCTGACGACCCTGGCGCACGTGATCTCGTGGCGGCTCAGGTTCCGGGCCCGCTTCTGGCTCCCGTCGAACGTTTCGATCAGCCGGGTGGTGGATACCCCGCCCCGGCCGTAGGGGAGGGTTGGGTTCGAGGTCCGGTTGTCGGTCCACTCGATGCTGGTGGCCTTCTGGCCGTCGTAGCAGAACCGCATCTCGTTGTAGAGCGTGAACCAGGTGATGGGGCCGGTGCTGTGGTCGTACTTGAACAGCGTGGTCTTGCACTTGGGCGGCTCACAGGCGACCGCCCCGGTGATGGTGGTGGCGGCCAGGATCCCGGTGGTGATGATGGCTCGGAGTGAATGCACGCGCGTCTCCCGTCTGGAGCGATGACGGGGGTGCTTCCGAGCGGAACGTCATACGATACGTATAGGTACGATTCGTATCATCGCGCGCCGCGGGGGCACGGTCAAGCGACCGGTGCCAGGGTGGTCGTGGGTCAGGGGTTGTCGCCGTAGCGGGCCGATGCGGTGGCCTTCGCCGGCGTCTCGTCCATCTTCTCGGGCCAGTACGGCGGCGGGAAGACCGTCCGGTCGTCGCTGATCTCCTCGGCGTAGAACTGCGAGTACCACTTGCGGAACTTCATGAACGGGCCGTCGTTGTCGGCCAGCGCCGGGCGGACCAGGTGGGCCTTGTGCTCCCAGATCGGCATGTCCTCGGCGAACTGCTTGTCGACCTCGGCGGCGAAGGCATCGCCCACGCTGGAGTTCACGGCGTCGTCGCCCAGGCTGCGCACGTAGAAGTGGAAGCGGGTCTCGGTCTGGCCCTGGTCGATCGGCGTCGACGCGGTGACCAGCAGCGTGTCGATGATCCCGCTGAAGCGCACGATGCTGACGCCGGGGCCGTCGGCCATGGAGTCGATGCGGCCGTCGACCACGCCGCGCGGGGTCGGGAACTTCTGGCTGGACTCCATGTAGGCGCGGTGGCCGTCGGCCTCGTACTTCTCGATGTTGGGCACCTCGGCCACGGTGTGCACGTAGCGGAAGTGAGCCGAGTCGACGGCGTTCTCCGCCATCTCCTGGATGCCCGCCTGCACGATGTGGTGGGTCTTCTTCGGGCCGCTGAACTCGGTGCCGTCGAGCTCCGCCACCGCCTCGACCTCCCAGGTGGGGAGCTCCTCGTGCGGGTGGTACCAGGCGTAGATGAAGCCGTTGCGCTCCATGGCCGGGTAGGTCCGGATCTTGGCCCGCTTGTTGGTCCGGTCCGAGTACGGGATGTCGGTGTTGGCGCCTTCGGCGTCGAACTTCCACCCGTGGAACGGGCACATGATCTCGCAGCCCTCGATGGTGCCGCCGTGGCCGAGGTGGGCGCCGAGGTGCGGGCAGAAGGCGTCCTGGACGTGCACGCCGTCGTCGTCGTCGCGCCAGATCACCAGGGGGGTGTCGAAGTAGTACGCGGCCTTGGTCTGGCCCACCTCGAGATCGGGGGACTCGGCGACCGCGAACCATCCCGCCGGGATGGTGAACGGGTAGCGGTTGCGAGCGTTGCTGTCGGACATCGGGCCACCTGCTGGTCGGCGAAAACTAGAACGTGTTCTAGTGTAGTGGCCGGCCCGCCACCAGCGAAAGGGTCGGAGGTCCCGACCGGCCCCGACGGGTCAGGTCTCCAGCTGGAAGACGCGGAGGGCGTTCTCCCGGAGGAACTTCGGCCACACCTCGTCCTTGAGGCCCACGTTCGGCAGGTCGGCGAAGATCCGCTCGAGGCTCAGGCCCATGGGGAAGTAGCCGGCGTACATCACCTTGTCCGCGCCACGGGTGTTGGCGAAGTCGATGATGGCCTGCGGGTAGTACTTCGGGGCGAAGGCGGAGGTCGAGTAGTAGAGGTTCGGCCACTTGAGCAGCAGCTTCACGGCCAGGTCCGCCCAGGGCTCGGCGCCGTGGCGCATCACGAACTTCAGCTCCGGGAAGAACCAGCAGACCTCGTCGATCAGCATGGTGTCCTGGCAGGCGGACGGGACCCGTGGGCCGCAGATGCCGGTGGTGCAGGCGATCGGGATGTCCAGCTCGATGCACCTGGCGTAGATCGGGAAGAACTTCTTGTCGTTGATGGGCACCTGCGGCAGGTAGCCGGCCGGGAAGGCGATGGCGGACTTGATGCCCAGCGTCTCGTAGGCCTTCACCAGGTCGCGCACGCCGGCGAGGCCCTTGTTGGGGTCGACGCTGAAGGACCCGATGAAGCGGTCCGGGTAGCGGACCACGGCGCTGCGCTTGTCGACGCGGCCGTCCTCGAACCCGACGCCGATCATGGCCTTCTCGATGCCGAAGTGGTCCATCTGCTTGAGCACCGCGTCGACCGGATCGTCCCCCGGGTCGGGGTGGGGCACGTCGCCGAACATGTACTGGGCCGGGAACTCGTGGTCCTTGGACTCCTCGCGGAGCTGGGGCTTGAGGAACTCGTACCACTCGCTCTGGTCACCCGACGGGATGTCGAGCATGAGGTCGATGATGCCGATGTCGGTGGGCATGGCCATCGGGCGAGGCTAACCCGCAGAAGTAGAACGTGTTCTCGTTCCGGGGATTACGGTGCGGGCATGGCTGATGACGATCTCAAGCTCGGTTTGGTCCTGGGGTACTGGTTCGCCGGCCCGCCCGTGGGCGTCCCCGAGATGCTGGCGGCGGCCGAGGACCTGGGGTTCGACTCCATCTGGTCGGCCGAGGCCTACGGGTCCGACTGCTTCACCCCGCTGGCCTGGTGGGGATCGGCCACCACCACGGCCAAGCTCGGCACCGCGGCGTGCCAGATGTCCGCCCGCACCCCGGTGGCCACCGCCATGAGCGCGCTCACCCTGGACCACCTCTCCGGCGGTCGGTTCCAGCTGGGCCTCGGCGCCAGCGGGCCCCAGGTGGTGGAGGGCTGGTACGGCCAGCCCTACCCCAAGCCCTTGGCCCGCACCCGGGAGTACGTGGAGATCATCCGTCGGGTCCTGGCCCGGGAGGAGCCGCTGGACTTCCAGGGCGAGCACTTCCAGCTGCCCAACCAGGGCGAGGGCACGATGGGCCTCGGCAAGCCGCTCAAGAGCATCACCCACCCGCTCCGGGCCGACATCCCGATCCTGCTCGGCGCCGAGGGCCCCAAGAACGTGGCCATGGCCGCCGAGATCGCCGACGGCTGGCTGCCGATCTTCCTGTCGCCCGAGCTGGACAAGCACTACCGGGACTGCCTGGCCGAGGGGTTCGCCCGGCCCGGTGCCCGCCGCACCCTGGAGACGTTCGAGATCCCGAACATGGTCAACATCGTCGTGAACGACGACGTGGAGGCGGCGGCCGACATGGTCCGCATGTTCCTGGGCTTCTACATCGGCGGGATGGGGGCCAAGGAGGTCAACTTCCACGCCAACCTGTTCGCCCGCATGGGCTACGGCGACGAGGTGGAGGAGATCCAGGACCTGTTCCTGGCCGGCCGCAAGGACGAGGCCATCAAGCGGGTGCCGCTCTCGCTGGTGGAGGACGTGGCCATGGTCGGGCCGCTCGAGAAGGTCCGCGAGGAGCTCGACGAGAAGTGGCGCAAGACCTGCATGACCACGCTCCTGGTGAACGGCGGGCCCGACCAGCTCCGCCTGGTGGCCGACCTGGTGAACGGCTGACCGCTACTTCATCTTGGAGAAGCGGCGGACGCTGAGGAAGCCGAACACCAGCAGGATCCCGGCGCACCACACCAGCGCCAGCACCGTCCAGTACACCTGGGTGTGGCCCACCCCGAGCTGCGACACGTCGCCGACCATGTAGCCGCGCACGGCGTTGATGATCACGCTGATGGGCTGGTTGGCGGCGAAGGGCTGCATCCAGCCGGGCATGGAGCTGACCGGGACGTTGGCGCTGGAGATGAACGAGAACGGGATCACCAGCATCGACAGGCCCTGCGCCGCCTGGGCGTTGCCCGCCACCAGGCCGATGAAGATGAAGATCCAGGTGAACGCGTACCCGGCCACCAGCATGAGGGCGAAGCCGGTGATGACCTTGGCGGCGCCGCCGTCGGGCCGCCAGCCCACCAGCACGCCGATGACCGCGGTGACGAAGATGCCCCACGCCACCAGGGCGCCGTCGGCCATGGACCGCCCGGTCATGACGGCGGCGCGGGGGATGGGCAGCGAGCGGAGCCGGTCGTGCACGCCGGTGGCGGACTCCTCCGCCACGCCGGCGGCGGCGCTCATGCCCGACCACAGGATGACGGTGACCAGGAAGCCGGGCACCAGGAAGTTGACGTAGTCGAGGTTGCCGCCCGGGTTGATGGCCCCGCCGAACACGTAGCGGAACATGAACAGGAACAGGGCGCCCTGGATGCTGCCCATGAACAGCACCTGCGGCGTGCGGAAGAACTGCAGGACGGTGCGGCGCGAGGTGGTGACGGCGGTGGTGCCGAACCCGGCGCCGGTGGTGGTGTCGGTGCCGGGCGTGCGGCTGCGAGCGGCCTCGGCGGGGATGGAAGCGGATGCGGTGGTCATCGGGATCTCCAGTTCAGGCGGCGTCGGCGGGGGACTCGGCGGGCTGGCCGGTGAGGTGCAGGAAGACCTCGTCCAGCGTGGGTCGGCGCAGGCCGATGTCGTCGTAGGTGATGGACTGCTCGCCCAGGCGGCTGACGACGGTGGTCAGCTCGTTGGCGCCGCCGGAGACGGGCGCCGAGACCCGCTGGGTGTCGGTGTCCACCCGGGGGTCCTCTGCCGCGACCTCCGTCAGGATGGCCCGCACCGCGTCGAGGTCGCTGGCCTGGCGGGGCCGGACCTCGATGACGTCGTTGCCGGCCATGGTCTTGAGCTCATCGGGGGTGCCCGATGCGATGACCCGGCCGTGGTCGATGATGACCACGTCGCGGGCCAGCTGGTCCGCTTCCTCCAGGTACTGGGTGGTGAGCAGCACGTCGGTGCCATCGGCCACCAGGCCCCGGATGGCCTCCCACAGCTCGATGCGGCTGCGGGGATCGAGACCGGTGGTGGGCTCGTCGAGCAGGAGCAGGTGGGGGCGGCCCACGAGGCTGGCGCCGAGGTCGAGCCGCCGTCGCATGCCGCCGGAGTAGTCGCGCACCAGCTTGTCTCCGGCGTCGCTGAGGCCGAGGCGGCCGAGCACGTCGACGGCGGCGTCGGCCGACTCCGCCTTGGACAGGCCGAACAGCCGGGCCACCATGCGCAGGTTCTCCAGCCCGGTCATGGCCGGCTCCACCGAGGCGTACT
>CALANQ010000545.1 GCA_937926025.1 uncultured Acidimicrobiales bacterium | reverse complement strand
CCGCCACTCGACGTTCCCGTTCGGAGCATCGGAGTTGTACCCGCGGCCCCACTCCCCGTCGGCGAAGTAGCCCTCGTCGTCGCTGGTCATGGTCATGTGAAGCTCCAGTTCGGCATGGCCTCGTTGGGGTGGTTGGTGCTGTTGGCGAGACCGAGGGTCGGCAGGGTGGCGTTCCAAGTGGACGAGTAGTCGAGGCCGGTGGCCCGCCAGGCGAACCCGCGGTTGCCAGCGGCGAGGGCGGTCATGCCGAAGATGTGCACGCCCTGAGGGTCATAGGTCGTCGCCCGAGCCCATCGGACGGCGGTGTGGTTCGACGACCACACGGCGAGGAAGAACCAGCCGGCCACGGTCTGGGTCGCGGTGGTGCCGGTCTTGGCTCCGGTGGACGATCCGGAGACGGTGCCGAGATCCTCGACGAGGGTGCCGGGCTTGCAGGTCGACGGGTCGAACGTCCACAGCGCAAACCGGAGCGCGGCGCCTGACTCGAGGGTCCAGCAGTAGATGTAGGGGGTGACGAGCGCGGCACGGTCGACGTAGCACGGCCACCAGGTGGCGACCTGCGCCGAGTTGCCGGCCTGCGACGAGTTGGTCGACGGCTCGACCGACTCGGGGGCGTGCATGCCCCAGTTCCCCGACGAGAACGAGAGTCGCGGGCGTCCCTTGCGGAGCACAGCGAGCGTCGCCGCGTCTTGATCGGCGGTCGGGTCGGCGACGCTGGTCAGCTTGTGGCTGTTCAGCGAGAAGTCGGCGCCCGCTTGGCCAGACAGTCCGGCGAGAAGGGCGGCGTAGCTCGACAGCGCGGTGAGGGTCCGGCCGAACGAGGTGAAGGTGGCGAGTGCGAGGGTGCCGGTGCCGCTGGCGTAGGGGACCCGGTCGGGCACCAGGCTGAGCCCGGCGAACGCGGCGAGGTTGGCGTGGAACGCCTGGACGTCGGTGCCGAGCACCAGGCCGAGGTAGCTGCGCACGGAGGCGGCTGTGGTCTTGGTGAGCAGGTCGCGGCCGAACGCGTCGGTGGCCAGGGCGGCGATCGCCGTGAGGTCCGAGTCGACGGGCTGCGAAGCGGCGATGGCTGCCGCCTGGGCCGCTGCCGCCGCGCCGGCGACGTCCGCGCCGACGTCGCCGGCATCGAGGACGACGGTCCCGGTCTGGCCGTTGACCGAGTCGACCGCACCGCCACCGGTGCTGCCGAGGTTGGCGAACATGCCCCAGGCACCTGAGCGCAGGTTCCACACACCGCCCGAGACGATCGTCGAGTCCGACGGCTGTGACCCCTGGGCGTACACAGGACCCGAGTCGGGAAGGTCACCGGTGCGGACCAGGGTGGTCCCGTTGGACTCCCATGTGCCGTTGTCGCTGGGGGCGGTCTGGTTGTCGGCCAGCACGATCGTGCCAGCCGGCATCCCGTCGAAGAACCCCGTGGCGATCGCGTCGGGCCACTTCGTGAAGTAGTCGACGGTGGTCCCCGCTCCCCCGCTGCCGCCCGCGGCGTTGTCGAGCGGGAACAGGAGGAACACGGTGGTCTGGGGCACGACGAGCCAGGCGTAGGTGCCGTCTCCGAGGTCGTAGGAGCCGATGACCTGCGCGTTGTTGTCCGAGTTGTCTTCCCACGCGACGTCGCCGATCGCCCCAGTGGACTCGGCGGCGATGAGGACGAACGGGCGGCCCACGGTGCCGGACGGGGTCGGGCCGAGGTTGACCTTGTCGAGGGTGTCGGTGATGTCCACCAGCACGGTGGCTCGGCCAGCGGCGATGAGCGACTCGACATCGGCGACGCCACCGGTCTCCGTGGCCATCGCGGCGCCAGCCGGCGTGCCGCCACCGCCGCCGAGAAGCGCTGTGAGTTGGTCGGCAAGCTCATCGGTCGGGATGTTGCCGTCCTCGTCGGGGCGGACACCTGCGACCTTGGCGACGGCCGAGACGGTGTCGTCGATCGTGGCGAGGAACCCGTCGGCCCACTCGATCGGGAACTCGCCGACCACGGTGACTGGGTCGTACCGGACGCCTGCGACGAGGTCGCCGATCCGGGCCGGGTTCGGGTGGTCGTCGACGATGACCACTGCGGTGCCGGTGGTGGCGGGATCGAGGTCGAGCCCGGTGATGGTGATGTCGGCAGCACGGAGGCCCACGATCTCGCCGCTGGTGTCCCACAAGACGCCGTCGAGCACCTGGCGGGCGTAGGTGCCGCCGGTGACCTCGTCGGCGTCGACGTCATCGATCTTGGCCACGTCGGGGTTGTCGTTGTCGACCACGACGGTGCCCAGGACCACGACCTTGAGCACGGCGTCGGGGTCGCCGTAGTCCTGGACCAGCCCGCGGGTAGCGCGGAACGTGAACTGCTCTGCCATGCGAGGGCCCTCTCAGAAGGTGAAGATCGTGGCCTTGGCGGAGCCGACGTAGTCGCCGTCGGGTCCGCTGATCCGGGCGTGGATCGCGTGCGTGGTCGCGCCGTGGGCCGGCCACGAGTACTGGACGCTGCCGCCGTCGATGTACGGGGCCGAGTAGGCGAATGAGTCCGACGGTCCGGCGTGGGCGCCCTGGGCGCCGTCGTCGGCACCGGAGAACGCCACCGACACGATGAACCAGGTGCAGCCGGACGGGAGCGGAACGGTGATCGTGGTCGGGGTGTCGACGGTCGGCGACTCGTAGACGCCGACAGCGACCCGGCGGGCGGTCGTGGTCGTCGGGACGACGGGGCGCTGCTGTCGGCGCTTCTCGGCCTCGTGGTCCTTGATGATGTCGGTCTCGGTCGTCCGCTTCGCCGGCGGCCGAGCCCGGCGGGTGTCGGGATCCATTAGGGCAGCGCCAGCTGGCCGGCTTCGATGTCGAGCGTCAGCGTGTCGATGCCGACCCCGTAGGAACTTCCCGACCCGGATCTGCCCGGAGAGGGTGTCGCCCTCCTCGACGGTGCCGAGGTACTTGTCGGAGATGGCGAGCCCGTCCAGGCTGATCTGCGGCTGCGACACCTTGTCCCAGCGCTGGCGGGCCATCGGGTCGATGGCGGACAGCGGGGTGCCAGCGGGCGGCTGCCAGAAGTCGTCGTACATGAGCCCGGCGGTGCGGGAGGTGTCGGTGTAGCCGCCCTCGGGCCGGTCGACGCCGTCGCTCTCGAAGGGGACGACGACCTTGGCGGCGATGGCGGTCTCGTCGTGGACGATCTCGCCGGCGCGGACTATGCGCTCATGGAGGGCGAGGTTCTCGTGGTCGCGTCCCTGGCGGGGCCCGAAGTCGAGGTCGCGGGTGCGCGGGTTGATCTTCCAGTCGAGCCCGTCGTCGCGGCTGGTGTAGCGGGCGATGAAGTCTGTCCACTGGGTGTGGTTGACGTGGCGCTCGCCGAGGACCTCGACGGTGCCGGTGGGGGCGACCATGCGGGGCCTGAACCCGAAGCCGAGGCCCTGCCCGCGGCCGCCCTGGAGGTGGTCGACGGCGGCCATGGCGTGGCGGACCAGATCCTTGCCGGGCAGCGGCAGGCCGGTGGTGTTGTTCTCGAGCGAGCGGACGTCGTCGAACTTGGTCGAGCCGTGGTCGCCCGGGGACCAGAGCGCGACGGTGACGCGCTGGCGGGTGCGGTTGCGCTGGATGGCGTAGGTCGAGACCCGCTGCCACTGGCCGAGCATCGTGGACTCGTCGACGGTGATGGTGGCCGAGTCGATGACGGCCCCGGTATCGGCGTCGTAGACCGTGATGCTCATCACCGGCGTGCCGACGGGCGTACCGGTGGGGACCTTCACCTCGCCGGCGAGGTGGACCGGGCCGGTCACGGGGCGGGCTGGGATCGTGAACGACGCCGTGACGGCCCCGTTGCCCGACAGGACCATCGAGCCCTTCCCTCGACGTCGGTCGACGGTGTCGCGCGCCTTCGATGCCGAGCCGGCCAGGATCCAGCCCGGGAGACCGGCGGCGTCCATCGACCCGATGCCGTTCAGGTAGTCGCGCCGCTCGGCCGCACCGAAGAACTTCCGGGCCAGGTGCCAACCCGAGTCCATGCACGAGAACGACACCGTGCCGTCCAGGCTGATCCGGGCCGTGACTGGCGGGCCGAGCCAACGGGCCACGCCGTCGCGGTAGAGGGTTACCTCGCGGCCGATCAGCCGCATCACTCCGGCGCCGTCGACCACGGACCCGGGGATCACCAGGTGGTCCATGGCGTCGTTCCACGCCGAGCAGGAGAACCCCATGGTGCCGACGCCGTTGAGGACCCACGACGGCTTGTCGATCTTGGCGCCCCGGACCTCAGCGAGGTTCCGGGCCGGCTTGCCGCGCATGGGGGTGGTGGAGATGAGCAGGATGTCGTCGTGGCCGGCCGGGTAGACGACCGGGACGAACGGGCGGACGCCGGTGGCGGCGGTGCCGGTGGGGATCCGGCAGCGGGCGCTGCGGGTGCGGACGATCCGCGCCGGAGTCGGGGCGGCGACCATCAGGGCCTCCCCGGCCAGTAGGCCAGCACGCTGCCGCCGGATCCGGAGGCGTTGACGTGCGTGACGGTGTGCCCGGGCAGCAGCTTCGGGAACCGCGGGGCGATCGACGAGTTCCCGCCGTCGAACAGCCCGTAGCGGTCGACGCCGTCGAGCTTGTGGACCAGCGACGTCGGCCCGGACTCGACGACAAGCTGCTTGCCCGACGGCACCGACCCCCTGAACCGGAGGATCTGATCGGGGTAGCCGGGGAACTCGAGCACGAGCCGTGGGTTGATGCACGGCCCGGTCGTCACCCACGACCACCGCATCGATGAGCCCCACCCGCCGCCGATCACCGTGGACCCGTTCGGGGCGAGCGGGACGGTGACCTGCTCGCCGTAGACGATCGGGTCGCAGGCGTCGAAGCCGACGGGCACCACCGCAGCGCGGGTGCGGGCCGAGGTCTTGAAGTCGGTGGGCACGATCCGGTTGGTGACCTTGGCGAAGATCGTCAGCGGATCCTGGCCTTCGATCGTGAACGTGAACGGGTCTTCGGGCTCCGGATCTTCGGTCCAGGTCGCGGCCTTGATGTCGTCCTGGCGCTCGGCCATCACGTCCGGCGTGTCGGCGAGGACCGCCAGCTCGAGCACGAACGCGCCGGGCTCGGAGAACAACGGCGCCGGTGCGGCCCCGTTGCGGCCGCCGGTGATCACCGCTGCGTTGCGGACGATGTTCTCAAGCCCCTCGGCGGACTGGATCAGGATCCCGGAGGCGAGGGTCCCCCACGTGCGGCCCCGGAAGTCGGCGGTCATGCCCTTGGTCATCCGGCCATCACCTCCTGGGCTTGGCTGAGCAGCCACATCCGCAGAGCGCGGAGCATCTGCGCATGGGTCTGGCCGTGGAACTCGGCGTGGCCGATCAGCGGGCCGAAGACGCCGCCGCCGGCGTGGTCTCCGCGGTCACCGCGGGTGAGCCACCGCTCGTAGCGCCGGTTCTGGTCGATCGACAGGACCCGCTCGCCGGCGAGTCCGAGGATCGGGACCTCGTCGCCGGTGCGGCCGGGGATCTTGCCGCCCGAGTGGTACTTGTCGAGGGCTGCGGTCGAGATGTTGGGGACGTCCCAGCCCTTGCCGCCGAGCTTCGGCACCCACGACGGCACCTTGAACGACAGCTTGCCGACCGTGTTGTTCCAGAGCTTGGCGATGGCCCGGAAGGCGGCCTTCCACGGCGACAGGAGCACGTCGCGGAGCCGGTTGGCGATCGACTTGAGCCGGCCGGGCAGCCCCGTGACGAACCCGGCGATGTCCGACACGCGGCCGCGGATGTAGTCGCGGACGATCCGGAAGCCGGCCTTGATCTTGTCCCAGTGGGAGGTAACCACGAGCACCGCTGCACCGATGGGCCCGGTGATGATGGCGAGCAGGCCGCGCCAGTGGTCTCGGACCCAGCCGACGACCGCCTGGGCGCCGCCCTTGATCTTGTCCCAGTGCTTGGTGACAAGCAGGACGGCCATGCCGACCGGGCCGGTGATGATGGCCAGGAGCAGCTGCCAGTGCTTGCGGATGAACCCGACGACGCCGCCGACGACGGTCTTGATGCCACCGAACGCTGCGTCGACCGCTGCCCGGAACCACCCGACCTTCTTGTACGCCAGCACCAGGCCGGCGATGAGGGCTCCGATGCCGAGCACGATGAGCATGATCGGGTTGGCCGACATGGCGGTGTTGAACGCCCACTGGGCGACGGTGGCTGCCTTCTGGGCGGCGGCCATGGCCAGCGTGGCGACCTTCGACGCGATGAGCGCCGCCTTCTGCGCCACCCACGCCGCGGTGGTCTTGGCCACCGAGGCCGCGGCGGAGAGTCCGGACTTGGCGTAGCTGGCGAGGGTCGAGGCCCCGGACTTCACGGCCGAGGCGGTCTTGATGATCCCGTCCTTGGCGGCGACGCTCGCCCGGTACATGCCCTTGAGCCCGGAGACCACGGAGTTGACCCCGCTGTGAACCTTCTTGAAGACCTTCACCGCGGGCACCAGCAGGGCGAGGGCGATGACGGTCTTCTTGATCCACCCGGGCATCGATGCGCCGCGCTGGATGATCTTGATGAGGAGCGGCAGCCAGTCCTTGAGCGCCTTGTTGGCGGCGTCGAAGGCTCCGGAGGCGAGCGGTTCGATGGCGACCAGGAAGCTGTTCTTGAGAGTCTTGAGCTTCCCCGACATGGTCCCGGTGTCGGTGGCCGTTGCGGCGATGGTCTCCTTGCCGTTCTGGAGGCCCTTCACGAAGTCCTCGTAGGACAGCTTCCCCTCGCGGATCAGGCCGGCGAGCTTGGGGCCGGCCTTGGCGCCGAAGGCCTCGACGGCGACCCCGGCGGCCTCGCTGTCGGTCTTGGCTCCGGCGATCGCCTTGAAGCTGCCCCGGAACACCTCGCCGGCGTCCTTGCCCTCCGCCGCGGCCGACTTGATGGTCTTCGACATGGCGGGCATGACCTCGCCGATGTCGATGCCGGCCTTCGACAGCATCGTGACGAGCCCGGCGGTGTCGTCGAAGTCCAGACCGAGCTGACGGGCGACGGGGCCGGCCTTGGTCATGGCCGCCGCGATCTCCTGCACGGACAGCTCGCCGCGCTGGGATGCCCGGTAGAGCAGGTCCAGCTTGTCGGCCTGCTTCCCGGTGGCGATCGAGTAGTTCGTGAACAGCTGCCCGGTCGTCTTGACGTTCGACTGGAGGTCGGTGCCCGTGGCACCCGACAGCTGGAGGTACTGCTTCGAGAGGTCCTGGAGGGGCTTGCCGGTCAGCCCGCTCGCCTTGCGCACGGAGGTGATCGCCGTGGCGACCTCCTCCATGGAGTTGGGCCGGACGGCGAGCAGCTCCTTGAAGTCGGTCTTGAGGCCGTCGAGGTCCTTGCCCGTCTCGCCGGTGCCGGAGCGGATCAGCTTGTAGGCGGCCTGGAAATCGCCTCCGACCTTGAGCGCCCCGGTCCCGGCGGCGGCGAGCACGCCGAGGCCGACGAGCCCGGACTTCATGCCACCGGCGAACTTCTTGCCGGTGGATGCACCGGATGCTGCGGCGGCGCTCTCAGCTCCGGACAGCTCCTTGGCGATGGCCGCCTTGCCGCCCTTGAACGACGGGACGAGGGAGAGGTAGGCGGTGGCCAGCTCGGTGGCGGTACCGGACATCGGCCACCTCCTCGGCGGTCAGGTCATCGGGCGGCGTCTTCGGCTGCGTTGGCGCGCAGCTGGTCGGCGAGCGCCTGGTCGGCCGCCTCGAGCGCGGCGGCCTCCCACGGCATCGGGATCCGCTCGGGGAGCGAGCCCCGGCTGTTCTCGTCGGCCCACATGAACCGGAGGAGCTGGAGCTCGTGGTGCACCTCGATGAGCAGCGCTGGGGTGACCCGGTTCCACTCGTGGTGGCGGTCGGGGTCGAGGGCCTGTTGGAACGCCG
The DNA here is from genome assembly GCA_937926025.1 of uncultured Acidimicrobiales bacterium. GTDB lineage: Bacteria > Actinomycetota > Acidimicrobiia > Acidimicrobiales > Iamiaceae > Aquihabitans. The sequence continues at coordinate 601 of CALANQ010000545.1, read as the reverse complement.
AGTCGGGCGGAAGGTGTTGAAGTAGGTCCCGAAGCCGGCAGAGCGGCAGCTTGGGGCCTTCGAGGTCGGCCCACAGCTGGAGGCCGTGGTAGTGCGACAGGTCGGAGTCGATCGCTCCTCCGTGCTCCCTCAGGAGTTGAAGGAGCGCAGCAGTTCCCCCAGGTCGAGCCCCTGCTCCTTGAGCTTCTCGGCGGCCATGTCCTCGACGATGCCGAGAAGGCCGGCGACGGTGCCGCCAGCCTCGAGGAAGCCGGGGAGGTCGTCGCAGATGACCGCGGCGGTCTCCTCCTCGGTGGTCGCAGCGTCGAACTGCTTGCGCTGGTCCTCGCTGAACGTGACGGGCGGGATCAGGTTGAAGGTCTTCCCGCCGACCGAGATCGGGATCGAGTCGGTGACGCGCTTCCGTTCGATGAACTCGTCGAAGTCGATCGGCGGGCGCGGGGTGGGGGCGGTGTCGGGCATGAGCGGGTCTCCTGCTCTCGGGGCGCGTCGATGTGCCCCGGGCGGGGCTGACGGCGGGATGTGTGGTCTGAGCGGGTCTTGAGGTGGTGGTGACGGCGGCCGGGGACCGACCCGCTCAGGACATGCCCCCGGCCGTCGA
>CALANQ010000544.1 GCA_937926025.1 uncultured Acidimicrobiales bacterium | reverse complement strand
CACTCTTTCCCTACACGAACGCTCTTCCGATCTACGACGGCACGTTCGAGCAGGTCACGTTCCAAGGCACCCTCGGCTCCGGCCTCACGTTGACGGTCGGTGCCGATCGGCTGCCACGGATCGGGTCGACGATCGTGTCGTCGCGGGTCCGGTCGCTCACCGAACTGGGGATCGTGTCCAACGCCCCCCGCTGGTGGCTGCTCCACCACTCGAACGGCAGCGACGGTGCGAACGAGGTGACCGTCGGCGCCACCTCCGGGACGTTCTCCGGGTACGTCAAGACCCGCGGCACCCGCTGATGCCCACCCTCGCCGGACCCGCCATCGACCCGACCCCGATCCCGGCACGGGCCGTCGTGTCCGCCGGCACCATCACCGCACCCCTGCCACCCCCACCCGAGCCACCGGGCGCGGAGACCGAATGGACAGGGGCACCGATCCGGCGCGCCCCGCTCGTCCAGGTGATGCTCGGACGGGCCATCACCCGCACCGTCATCGGTGAGCTCGTCACCGCCGTGGCCGACGACTGGGACTACGACGTCGAACTGCTCGCCGGTTCGACCGCTTCGATCACCGCTTCGGCGTGGGACCCGCTGTGGGAAGCCTGCGCCGAGACCGTGACGATGGGCGCCGACGGTCTCCCCAAGTACACGTTCGATCCGGGCGGGTTCGTCGTGTGGATCTACCTCGACGGGGCGGCCGTGTGGACCGGACGGTTCACGCAGCCGATCGACTTCGGCGACGGCACCGTGGGACTGCTCGCTCAGGGCCCGCAGTCGGTGTTCGACGAGCGGATCCTCGGCCGGGCAGAGCAGCTGGACCTCCTCGGTGACCGCGGGTCGTTCGAGGTGTACGCCAACGAGGCGGCGATGGTCGCTGACGGCTGGTCGTTCCCGGACGGGATGCTGTTCGAACTGGTCGATGATTTCGTGCGGGGCAGCCAGAGCCTGCGGGTGAAGGGGGAGGGCTGGTTCCGGTCCCCGAAGGTCACCCGCATGGGCGCCGATGGGTACGGGCGTGCGATCCAGGGGGCGACGTTCGGCCGCTGGAACAACGACGCACCGACCGGCACAGCGGTGGTCCGCACCTACGTGCAGCGCACCGATTCGCTCGCACCGTCCAACCAGGACGTGACCGAAGCGAACCAAGGTCTGCGCCCCGACAGCGGGCAGCGGTGGACAGAGGAACCGGTCGAATCCGCCACCCGCATGTCCTCGCAGGCGGTCCCTCACCGCTGCTGGGTCGAAGGCCGCGGCTACGGGGGCCTGTGGTCCTACTACGACCTGATGACCCTCCGGGAGTCCACCCAGACCGGGTTCCCGCCCGGCAGCTACCGGGACCTGTCCGAGTACGTGGTGCGCATCCTCCGTGACCTCCACGCCGCCGACCTCGGCGGATCCCCCACCGGGTTGACCTCAGTCATCAAGGCGTACACCGGGGTCGAAACGTCACAACGCTGGTCCCACGCACAGCAGACCACGGTCCGCGACGTGCTGTCGGTGATCCTCGATCGAGACGACGGACCGGAGTGCCGGATCACCCCCGACTGGGTGCTCGAGATCTGGGACCGGCTCGGCAGTCCGAACCCGCACATCGCCCTGTCGGTGCACGACATCCTCCGGCCGAACTGGGCGATCGACCCGGGCAACCGGATCACCGACTACGTCGCCGGCACCGGCCGTGGTTCGGGGGCGAACTGGATCGGTGCGACCGTGTCGCAGCCGGTCGTGGAGAACCAGTGGCGGCGGGTGCGGATCGTCCCGGGCCCGGTGGACCGGTCGTTCAACGAGATCGAAGCGTGGGCGTTGGCGCATGCCCGGGCGCTGGCCCGCCTGCAGGTCACGGCCGAGGTGGAGGTGCCGTGGCATGTCGGTGAGCAGCTGAAGGTGGGTGACACGCCGATGGTCACCCAGCACGACGGGCACCTGTCGCCGGGGGAGAACCGGATGAGGGTGCTGCGGATCCGGTGCAAGCCGGAGACGGTCACGATGATCCTCACGCTCGGAGCGACAGACTGATGCCGCCCGGGACCCGTCGCCGCGATGTGGGTGAACGGCTCGGCATGCTCGCCGGGCAGGCCCTTGCCGGGGTGTCCGGTGGGGGCGGGGTGGTGCCGGTCGTGAACCGGATCATCGCCTCTGCTTCCCGAGGCTCGGTGCAGGTGACCGGATCGTCGGAGGCGAAGTTCATCGACGAAGAGGAAGCGGTCACCAGCTACGGCCCCGACCCGATCTTGACCGGTGTTCCCGGGGCGTCGCGGTGGATCATCCACGGCTACGTCATCGCCAAGTCATCCGCCCCAGCGGCGGGTGGTCTGTCGATCCTGATCGGCAACACCGAACCGAACATCACCGAGGCTGCATGGCTCGGCACCGTCGACGGCCAGCAGAAGGTGTACGTGCCGCCGTGGCCGTTCTACGGGGTCGACGCACCGAACGTCGAAGCCGCATGGGCCGGCGACTCGATCGACACGCTCGGCCTCCACATCCGCGCCGACCGGCAGACCTGAGGAGCAACCAGTGACCGATGGGATCGTGTTCGCAGGCCGACAAGGCGCACTCGCAGACCTCGACGGTGCCACCGTCGGTGTCGTCGCCCTCGCCCTCGACGACTTCGCCACCGACCTGATCGGCACCATGCAGTTCGTCTCCGAGCTGTCCGCCTGGTTCGTCGCCGGCGACCCCCGGGGCACCGCTGATCTGGTGTACGGGCTGGAACCCGGCGACTACGGCACCGATGGGGTGGTCCGCTACCTCGACGGGATCCCGCCGGAGCTCGACCTGTCTGGGGTCGCTGAGGTCAACGCTGTCGCCTACTACGACACGACCGGCGCCGATGACACCGAGCACACCCTGCACTTCGCTCTTCCGGTCGAACCAGGTGCCGGGTTCACCGGGTGGACCCCCGGCGAACCCGCCGCCGGTCTGGCCCGGGTCGGTGTTCCGGCCCCCGATTTCGACACCCTCGATGGAGGTTCCCCGTGACCACGAAGTTCGCGACGATCCAGCAGCGGCGCGGCACTGAAGCCGAATGGACCTCCGCTGACCCGGTGCTGGCCGCCGGCGAACTGGGGGTGGAGACCGACACGGGCAACGTGAAGGTCGGTGACGGGGAAACAGCGTGGACGTCACTCGACTACATCGGCAGCGGCGGAGGCGGTGGAGGTGGCGGTTCGCTGTCTGCCGGGGTGAACGACATCGACGCGTTCGACGCCGGTGGCGGGGCGGTGTGGGCGTACCTGCTGCCCGACCCGTCGACGAAGACGCTGCAGCGCCTCGTCGCCCCTGGCGCCGGCGGGGTGCCGGTGATCGTGGTGCCGGACACGGCTGGGTCCTACGACTGGCCTCTCGAGCTGCCAGCGCACGGCTGGACCGATGCCCCGTTCCTCGCGGATGGCGGCGGGATCGCTGACCAGACCGTGATCGGTGACGTGTCTGCCCCCGAGGACGGGCTGCTGCTGCGGGTCTTCGGCGACGGGTCGACCTGGACGATGTGGGCGTTCCCGCCCCCGACGATCCCCGAGGCCCCGACGTCTCCCAGCGGCATCCGCCACATCAAGGCCGACGACGACGACTTCACCCTGACCAAGACCGACGGCCTGCTCGACTACAACTCGGTCGAGATCGACGTCACCGACGTGCCCCGGTCGTTCGTGCTGCCCGGCAGCAACGACGACATCAAGGGCCAAGAGGTCACGGTCCGAGTGGGCGTGATGGGCAGCGGGTCCCGGCCCGACATCACGTTCTCCGTCGACGGCGGCGGGTCGATCGGTCACGGCCGCGACCTCGGAGACGAGGCCACGTGGCGGCTCCGCCAGACCGGCACCTGGCGGCTCGTCACCGAGGGCGGTGGCCGCTGGTACTGGGTCGGCATGTGGCCCGACGCCGGTCAGCGGCTCGCCTTCCCCGAGTTCGACACCGACGGCTGGACCGTCGAGATCGTCACCGCCGACTACCACGAGATCGTCGTCGACCAAGACGGTGAGTTGCACGTCACCTCGTTCGCTTCGGAGCCGGGGGCGCAGTGCCGGGTGGTGCTGGTGCAGGACGGGACCGGTGGCTGGAACGTCACCCTCGACCCGACCCTGATCTGGCCCGACGGTGCCCCGACGCTGAACACCGACCCCGATGCGAAGGCCGTGATCCACCTGGAGCAGG
>CALANQ010000543.1 GCA_937926025.1 uncultured Acidimicrobiales bacterium | reverse complement strand
CCTGCACCGCCTCGCCACCCCCACCTCCCTGGACCGCTCCGTCGGCGACGACGACGGCTCGGAGCTGGTGGACCTGCTGGCCGACGCCGCCCCCGGTCCCGAAGACCTGGCCGTGGCGGCCGAAGAGGACCGCATGGTGACCAGCCTGCTGGACGTGCTCGACGGCCGGGCCCGCTTCGCCGTGGAGCAGCGCTTCGGCCTGCACGACGGCCGCAAGCGCTCCTACCGCGAGGTCGGCGAGGAGCTCGGTGTCACCGCCGAGGCCGCCCGCCGCATGGTCAAGCGGGCCGTCAACACGGTCCGCACCGAAGCGGCGCAGCGCACCGACGCCGCCTGATCCCACCCCCTCCGGCGAAACCGACTTTGCGTTCCGCCGCCCGGTAGAGGAACCTTTTTCCGTGAGCACCACCTCCTCGTCCTGGTCGCCGTCGTCCTGGCGCGAGTTCCCCGCCGCCCAGCAGCCGAACTGGCCCGATGAGGGCGCGCTCGAAGCCGTGCTCAAGCAGATGAGCAGCCTGCCCCCGCTGGTGTTCGCCGGCGAGGCCCGGGCGCTCACCAAGGCGCTGGGCAATGTGGCCAACGGCGAGGCGTTCCTCCTGCAGGCCGGCGACTGCGCCGAGTCGTTCGACGCCTTCGGCGCCGATGCCATCCGGGACAAGCTCAAGGTCATCCTCCAGATGGCCGTGGTGCTCACGTACTCGTCGGGCGTCCCCACGGTGAAGGTCGGCCGCATCGCCGGCCAGTTCGCCAAGCCCCGCTCGTCGGACACCGAGAAGATCGGCGACCTCGAGATCCCGTCGTTCCGCGGCCACCTGGTCAACGACATCACGCCCACCGAGGCCGCTCGCATCCCGGATCCGCAGCGGCTGCTGCAGGCGTACCACCAGTCGTCGTCCACGCTGAACCTGCTGCGCGCCTTCACCAAGGGCGGCTACGCCGACCTGGCCCGGGTCCACACCTGGAACCAGGAGTTCGTGGCGTCCAGCGTGGAGGGCCGCCGCTACGAGCGCCTCGCCGACGAGATCGACCGGGCGCTGCGGTTCATGAAGGCCTGCGGCATCGACACCGAGGCCACCCCCAACCTCCACGAGGCCGACCTGTTCACCTCCCACGAGGCGCTGGTCCTCGGCTACGAGGAGGCCCTCACCCGCCAGGACTCGCTCACCGGCGACTGGTACGACTGCTCGGCCCACATGATCTGGATCGGCGAGCGCACCCGTCAGCTCGACGGCGCCCACATCGAGTTCTTCGCCGGCGTCAACAACCCCATCGGCTGCAAGGTCGGCCCCACGGCCACCGCCGACGAGGTGCTGGCCCTGTGCGAGCGGCTCAACCCGAACAAGGTGCCGGGCCGCCTCACGCTCATCACCCGCATGGGCGCCGACAAGATCGAGGCCGGCCTGCCGCCGCTGCTGGCTGCGGTCCGCGAGGCCGGGCACCCGGTGGTGTGGGCGTGCGACCCCATGCACGGCAACACCATCACGGCCACCGGCGGCCAGAAGACCCGCCGCTTCGACGACATCCTCGCCGAGATCGCCGGCTTCTTCGCGGCCCACGACGCCGAGGGCACCTGGCCCGGCGGCGTGCACGTGGAGCTCACGGGCGACGACGTGACCGAGTGCCTGGGCGGCGCCGAGGCCATCCTCGACGACCACCTCGGCCAGCGCTACGAGACCATGTGCGACCCGCGCCTCAACGGCCGCCAGTCGGTGGACCTGGCGTTCGCCGTCGCCGAGCTCCTGCAGCGCTGAGGGCGCGAATCCCCTGGTTCCGGGGACATTCGGGCTGACCTGGCCCGACACGCTCCGCAGCCGGGCACGTGACGTCTGGCTCGATTGTTGACCCAGGTGCTCAAGATTTGCGACGCTGGTGGGAATTCGTGACCTGTCTGGTCGGTTATCGATCGGGCACGCAAGGGAGCCAGCCACATGTTGCAAGAGCGCGAGATCGATCCGGGTCAGGCCGCCGACATCGACAAGTTCGAGCGGGTCCTCGCCGGGTACCTCGACGGCACCGTGGACGAGGACGTCTTCCGGGTGTTCCGCCTCACCAACGGCATCTACGGCCAGCGCCAGGGCGGCCACAACCAGATGCTGCGCGTCCGCATCCCCTACGGCGGCGTGACGCCCGAGCAGCTCGACATGTTCGGCCGCATCGCAGACGAGTACTCCCGCGGCTGGGGCCACATCACCACCCGCCAGAACATCCAGCTCCACTTCGTGCCGCTGGAGCGGGTCCCCGACGCCATGCGGGAGCTCGGCCGGGTCGGGCTCACCACCCGTGAGGCGTGCGGCGACGCCGTCCGCAACGTCATGGGCTGCCACCTGGCCGGCGCCTGCCCGCAGGAGCACCTCGACATCACCCAGTGGGCCGAGGCCGCCAACCGCCACTTCCTGCGCAACCCCATCGCCCAGCGCCTCCCCCGCAAGTTCAAGATCAACTTCTCCGGCTGCGAGACCGACTGCGGCCAGGCCATGTTCAACGACGTCGGCGTCGTCGCCTCCCGTCGGGAGAACGAGGACGGCACCGTCGACCTCGGCTTCCGGGTGTTCGTGGCCGGCGGCCTCGGCGCCAACCCGTTCCCGGCCCTGCTGCTCGAGGACTTCACGCCGCGCGAGGAGCTGCTCCCCACGCTGGAGTCGATCCTGCGGGTGTTCCACCAGACCGGCAACCGCGACAACAAGCTCCGGGCCCGCATGAAGTGGGTCGTCCAGACCCTGGGCTGGGAGGAGACCCAGCGCCGGGTCCTGAAGGAGCGCAAGTTCCTGCTGGCCTCCAACACCTGGCCGGGCGGCATCCCCGAAGAGGTCGAGAAGTACGGCGACGAGCCGGCCGGCGTCCACGCCACCGTCACGCCCACGCCCATCGGCCAGGGCACGCCGGTCACGCTGCGCTCCAACGTCCCCTACGAGCGCTGGGCCGAGGGCAACGTCATCCGCGGCGCCGCCAAGGGCACGGTGTCGGCCATCGCCTACGCCAAGCTCGGCGACATCACCTCGGACCAGTTCCGGGCCCTCGCCTCCATCCAGCGGGAGTTCGGCGCCTCGGTGCGCCTCACCAACCGCCAGAACCTGGCGTTCCGGGACCTCACCGAGGAGCAGCTGCCCAAGCTGTACGCCCGCCTCGACGCCATCGGCATGGCCGAGCCCGGCGCCGAGCTGTCCCGCGACGTGGTGGCCTGCCCCGGTGCCGACACCTGCAACCTGGCCGTCACCCAGTCCCGCGGCCTGGCCGACGCCATCGGCGCCCGCCTCGAAGAGGAGGGCCTGGCCGAGGTCGGCGGCATCCGGACCAACATCTCCGGCTGCACCAACTCCTGCGGGCAGCACCACATCGCCGACATCGGGTTCTCCGGTGCGGAGCGCCGGGCCCACGGCCAGTCCGCCCCCGGCTACACGATGCTGCTGGGCGGCTACGTGGGCGATGCGTCCATCAACTTCGGCGAGCGCGCCCTGCGCCTCCCGGCCAAGGCGGCCCCCGAGGCGGCCGTCCGGGTCGTCCGCCGCTTCTCCGAGGAGCGCGAGGCCGGCGAGACCTTCCGCAGCTGGATCGACCGCTCCGGCGGCGTGAAGGAGATCGCCACCGGGCTCAAGGACCTCGACGTGTTCCCCACGTTCGAGGAGAACCCGGACTTCTACGTCGACTACGGCGAGACCGGCCCCTACGTCGCCGAGGTCGGCGAGTCGGAGTGCGCGACGTGACCCTCACCGATCCCGGGGTGGCGGAGACCCCCATCCGATCCCTCACCGGTTCCTCTGGAGCACGCATGAGCCTGACCGAGCACAAGGTCGACTACACCGATGCCGAGCTGGCCGAGCTCAACGACGAGTTCGAGCGCCTGCCCGCATCGAAGATCATCCAGTGGGCCGTCGACAGCTTCGGCCACCACTTGGCCATGAGCGCCTCGATGACCGACTCCGTCCTCATCGACCTGGCCACCAAGGTGAACCCGGCCATCGAGGTCATCTTCATCGACACCGGCTACCACTTCCCCGAGACGCTGGCCACGGTGGAGGAGGTCCGGCGCCGCTACGGCCTGAACCTCCGCATGATGACCGTCGCCCGCCAGGCCGAGGAGCTGTGGCAGGCGGACCCGGAGAACTGCTGCTCCGCAGTGAAGGTCGGCCAGCTCGACCGGGCGCTCGCCGGCAAGGACGCCTGGATGTCGGGCCTGCGCCGCGGCGAGGCCAGCACCCGGGCCGCCGCCCCGATCGTGTCGCGCGACCTGCGGGGCCTGGTGAAGGTCAACCCCATCGCCACGTGGACCGACGACGACGTGGCCGAGTACATCGAGCGCCACGACCTGATCGTGAACCCCCTCACCAAGCAGGGCTACCCGTCCATCGGCTGCATGCCGTGCACCTCCAAGGTCGAGGAGGGCGAGGATCCCCGCGCCGGCCGCTGGCGGGGCAAGGACAAGACGGAGTGCGGCCTGCACCTCTCCTGAGGTCACCTCACTTGACCCACGGGTCAAGATTTCTGGCTAGGGTCCCGGGCACATCTCCCGGAGGTACCCGATGACCGAGATCCACGGCACCTGCAAGCCCGAGTTCGACGCGGTCCGCTCCGCGTTCGCCGCCAACTTCGACCAGGGCAACGAGCTGGGCGCCAGCGCGTGCGTCACCGTCGGCGGCGAGACCGTGGTCGACATCTGGGCCGGCGACCGCAACCTCGAGGGCGACCCGTGGGAGCGCGACACCATCGTCAACGTGTGGTCCACCACCAAGACCATGGCGGCCACCACCCTGCTGATGCTCGCCGACCGGGGCGAGCTCGACCTCGACGCCCCCATCGCGTCCCACTGGCCGGAGTTCGCCGCCAACGGCAAGGACGCCATCACCATGGCGCAGGTGATGGGCCACACCGCCGGCCTGCCCGGTTTCGACCCGGCCATCGCCGCCGAGGACCTCTACGACCACGACCTCTGCGCCGCCAACCTGGCCGCCCAGGCACCCTGGTGGGAGCCGGGCACCATGAGCGGCTACCACCTCATCAGCCAGGGTTACCTGGAGGCCGAGGTGGTGCGGCGCATCACCGGCCGCACCCTCGGCGAGGTGTTCCGGACCGAGATCGCCGAGCCGCTCGGCGCCGACTTCTCCATCGGCCTCCCCGAGTCCGAGGAGGGCCGGGTCGGCTACGTGGTCCCGCCGGCCGACGCCCTCGGCGTGGTGGCCGGCCTCGACCCCGAATCCATCGCCGTGCGCGCCGGGGCCAGCTGCGCCGTCACCGGCAACGAGCAGAACACCCGGGCCTGGCGAGCGGCGGAGATCCCCGCTGCCGGCGGCACCAGCAACGCCCGAGGCGTCGCCCGGGTCCACGCCATGCTCGCCAACGGCGGGACGCTCGACGGGGTGCGCATCATGTCGCCCGAGGGCGTCGACCGCATCTTCGTCGAGCAGTGCCACATGACCGACGCCGTGCTCGGCGTGAAGATGCGCCTCGGCACCGGCTTCGGCCTGATGAACGAGCTCATCCCGCTCAGCCCCAACCCGCGCTCGTGCTTCTGGGGCGGCTGGGGCGGATCGATCTGCGTGGTCGACGTCGACGCCGGAGTCTCCATCGCCTACGTCATGAACAAGATGGCGGGCGGCCTGGTGGGCGACATGCGCGGCGCCATGGTCGTCCTCGCCGCCCAGGGAGCGCTGGCCGCTCTCGGCTGATCAGCGCTTCTGGCTGACCGTCAGGCCGTCGGCCAGGGCCAGCACCACGGTCATCACCCGGTCATCGGCGGTGGCCCGGTCGTTGTAGGCCCGCAGCGCCTCGGTGGCCGTCTCGGTGTTGTCCGGGTCGACGATGGTGCCGCCCCACAGCGTGTTGTCGGCCACGATCCACCCGCCAGGCCGCAGCCTGGGCACCAGCTCCTCGTAGTAGCTCACGTAGCCGGTCTTGTCGGCGTCGATGAAGGCCAGGTCGATGGTGGGGTCAGGCGGCAGCGCGGCCAGCGTGTCGATGCCCGGCCCGATGCGCAGCTCGATGCGATCGTCCACTCCCCCCTCGGACCACGCGTCCCGGGCGATGGCCGTCCACTCCTCGCTGACGTCGCAGCACAGGAGCCGACCACCGTCGGCCAGGCCACGGGCGATGCACAGGGCGGACGTGCCGGTGAACGTGCCCACCTCCACCGCGCTGCGCACCCCGGCGAACCGGGTGAGCATGGTCAGGAACGCTGCCTGGTCCGGGCCGACCTGCATGCCCGCCGGGTCGCCGAGCGCCACCGTGCGCTCCGTCAGCCGGACCATGACCGGGTCGGCCGGCTCCGTGTGGCCGACGACGTAGTCGTTGAGGCGATCGTCGAGGAGGAACGAGCGAGGGCTCACTGCTGGTACCCCTCGACGGTGCCCTCGTCCCGGACGCCGGTGGAATCGGTCTGGCCGAACTCCCGTCGGGCCCGCCGCTGCCGGAGGAGGTCCCAGCACTGGTCCAGCGTGACCTCGAGGTGAGCCAGCCGGTCCGCATCGGGCTCGCCGCTGGCGCGGATCTCGTGCTCCTCCTCCACCAGCTGGTTGATCTGAGCGATGAGGGCATCGTCGGCCATGGCGGGCTCCTTCGGGTCGTACGCCCGGCACCGTACCGGGTCTGCTCCACGATCGACGCGCCCGCAGCGCACCCTCAGGCCGGCTTGCCGTCCACGAAGTGGGAGTCCAGCCAGGCGAGCACGTCCTGGTCCGTGATGCCGTAGGCCACCATCCCGCCGCCTTCGCTGGTGACCGCCCACTCCGGACAGGCCGAGGACCGGGTCAGGATCTCGCCCTTGTGGAGGATCCCGCCGCTGTGGAGCTCGTAGACGGTGATCGCGAACCGGTTCTGGGCCAGCTCCGTCGACACCGAGCTCATCGGGTTGAGCCGATCCGTGTAGGGGCACGTCTGCCCCACGCGCTCCGTGCCGGCCAGGGTGACGCACGTGACGGTCCGGGTGCGGGCCAGCACCGACGCGTCGTCGGTGAACGCGTTGTCCGTGGTGGGCGAGATCACCGTGGAGCCGCCCAAGATGAGGGGGCTGCGGGTGGGGATGTACTCATCGTCGTCGCTGGCGTTGTCCAGGCCGAGGTCGAGCACCCGGACCTGCGTGCGGTCGGGCTCGCCCGGCACGTGCGGCGGAACCTCGGGCCACTTCAGCCCGGGCGCGTTGCAGTACTGATCGAGGAGCTCCACCTGGGTGACCCGCGGGATGGTGGTGGTCGCCGGCGGCGCGGTCGTGGCGCGGCCCGCCGACGAGGTGGGATCACCGTCGTCGGAGGCCTGCACCGCCACCACGACGACGGCGGCGACCGCGGCCAGCGCCAGGACCGCGATCACCGGCCCGACCCAGGCGTTCCGCCTCGAGGGCCGAGCGGGCGGTGGGTAGCCGGGCGCACCCCACCCCGGCGCTACCGGGGCGCGGTAGGCGGTGGGGGGCGCCGGTGCGCGCACGGGTCCGGGCGACCAGCCCGGAGGTGGAGCCGGCGTCGGCGTCGGTGACGGCGCGACGGCCAGCAGGCGACCGCAGCTCGCGCACACGGACCGCCCCTCCGGGACGCCCGCACCGCACCCGTCGCAGATCCGCCCGCCGCCCTCGTCCGCTCCCACCATGCCGTCCCCCCGTGCCGCCGCGATCGGGAGACCCTAGCCACCCAGTGCCGGCGCCTCCGGGCCGATCGGGCCGGGCGCCTCCGCCGTCTCGGGGTCAGGAGCACCCCGCCGGTACGCGGCCATGCCCAGCAGGGGGAACAGGATCACCGAGATCATGCCCGCACCCACCAGCGATGCCGCCGTCGACGGCCGCATCTGCTGCGCCTCCACCCCCAGCGTGGTGATGGCCACCACCAGCGGGAGGGCGGTGGCCGAGAAGAACACCAGAGCCCGGCGGTGGTTGGGGTCGGGCATGGACCTCCGGTACAGCAGGACCGGGAGACCGCGGACCAGCAGGAAGCACAGCAGGAACAGCGGCACCATGAGCAGCGCCTTGGTGCTGTGCAGCAACGAGTCGAGGTCGTAGGTGACGCCGGTGACCACGAAGAAGATCGGGATCACGTACCCGAAGGCCACCGCCTCCAGCTTGAGCTCCACCGTCTCCACGTCGGCCTCCGCGGCGTGCTGGAGGAACATGCGGTAGATCATCCCGGCCGTGAACGCGCCCAGCAGGAAGTCCAGCCCGAGCTCCACCGCCACCCAGGCCAGCAGGGCCACCATGAGAAGCGCGAGCCGGATGTAGACCTGCCCGCTGGACCGCAGGGTGAGCTCCACCGCCCGCCGCATCAGGGCGCTGTCACGGCCGCGATGCGCCCACAGGAGCACCAGCACCGCGGCCACCACGAACACGATGAGCGACTCCACCGCCTTCGTGGGGCTGGTCCCGCTCAGCACCAGGGCGACGGCGATGATGGGCCCGAACTCGCCGACGGAGCCGACGGCCAGCAGGTCGGTGCCGAACCGGGTGGGCAGCACGCCCGCGTCACGGGCGATGGGGAGCAGCGTGCCGAGGGCGGTCGTGGTCAGGGCGAAGCCAAGGAATAGCTGCGAGAGCACCAGACCGCTCAGGTGGAGGAGACCGGCGACGGCCAGGCCGAGGGCGATCGACATCACCCACCCGCCCAGGGCGCGGCGCATCGGATCGCCCTTCAGCCGGTCCGGGTCGAGCTCGAACCCGGCCATGAAGATCAGTGCGGCCAGACCCAGGTTGGACAGCAGCTCGATCGGTGGGGTCACGGCCGCCAGGTTCAGCACCTGGGGACCGATGATGATCCCGAACACGATCTCCATCACCAGCGACGGGACCTTCAGCCTCGGGAACGTCGAAGCGATCAGCGGGGCGACCAGCGCCACCGCGAGGATCAGCAGCAGCGTGCCGTTCGCGTCCTTCACCCGTGCTGTCCCGTCCTGTTCGGGCCGCAGCCCTCAGCCCACTCCGACACCTGCGCACCTCCCCGGATCGAGGCGGATCGAGACGGATCGTATCGACCGCCGCCATCCCGGAAGGGGACGATCGCCAGCCGGCCGCCAACCGGCCGGCGCCGTACTACGAGGGAGCGGGCAGGTCCGGTGGCGGCGGTGACGGGAGGTCGTCGAGCCGGCGGACCACCCGCTGCGGCGCCGTGTCCGGACAGATGTCCCACACGCCGAGCGGTCGACCCAGCCGGCGCTCGTACCGCCGGAACACCAGCACCGCCACCGCGACCCCGAGCGGCGCCGCCGCGAGGACGAACGGATCCAGCCAGGCGATCCGACCCACCAAGCCGCCGGCGAAGCCCAGCACACCGCCCAGGATCAGGCCCGACGCCACCGTCACCCACCGCTCGCCGTGCGGCCCACCGGGCACGTTCGGGTCGTCGACCGCACCGCGACCCTCGTCGACGCGGCCCAGCAGCAGGTTCGCCGCGCACCAGCCGGCGACCAGGGCGACGGCCACGACGGCGAGCGACCAGCTGGCGGGATGGGCCGGGACCGGCGGATGGTGATCGGCCGGTGGGGCGAGGACCCGCCACGCGACCGGCCCGCCCACCAGCGCCCCGACCAGGGCGCCGCGCGCGTAGGCACCCACCAGCCGGTTCGGCATCGTCGGCTTGACCCACACCACGGCGAGCTCGTTGGGCGGGAGCGGCCGTCCGACGGGATCGAGTCCGTTGGTGGCCGCCAGGCGGGCCCGCCACCGACGATGACCGAACACCAGGAACCAGATGCCGCGCAGCACGATGAGGGCCACGAACGTCAGCGGCGCCCACCACAGGATCGCTCCCCCGGCATCGCCCACGTACAAGGCGCTCAGGATGATCACGGAGTAGAGGTCGTTCGGGTCGATGCGGAACGCGCACCGCCACGGGAAGCTGCGCCGCCGGAGCATGGTGATCAGCCACGGCCGCCAGGCCAGCGGAACGGCGGCGCCGCGCCCGTTCCAGTTCGCGCTGCGGGCCTGGGCCACCTGCTGGCGGACGCGCCACGGCGGGGTGCCCCGGCGACGGGCGTGGAGCCCAGCTCGGACCAGGTCGGCCTTGGAGCGCCACGGCAGCGAGGACGCCCCGGCCGGCACCTGGTCGAGCACCAGGCCCACCGCCTCCTCGCCGCGCACCTCGCGCATCCACTCCGGGAACAGCCGCAAGTACTTCCGAGCCTCGCGCTCCAGCGGATCCGCCACGGTCACCACCCCATCAACCCAGTGCCGGGGTGCTGGGACCGCTCGGTGGAGCGGGCAGCTGGTCGACGGGACGCTGGACCAGCTGGGGCGCCCACGCCGGGTGCAGGTCCCACTCACCGACCCGGCGGCCGATGCGCCCCTCGGTGCGCCGCACCAGGACGACCACCGCGAGCGCCGCCGCCGGAGGGAGCCAGACCACCACGAGCGGCAGGCCGATGAACTCGGCGGCGAACGCGACGAGCCAACTCCAGATGAGCCCGAGGCCCGCACCGGACGCGAGCGAGAGGAGGTTCCGGACGCGGCCGTCTGAGGCCGGAGACACCGCCGGAGCCGGACCGAGCCGGTCGAGGCGGCGACGGCCGGTGGCGAGCCCCCAGGCCACCAGCGCCAGGACGGTGGCGACGAGCAGCACGTTGGCGCGCTCGACCCGATCGGCCTGGAACCAGGCCACCGGCGCGTACCCCCCACCCGCCAGGACGAAGCCGACGAGGGCGGGCACCGTCCAGGTGTTGGGCATGGTCTGCCGGGACCAGCTCCGGCCCACCTGGTCCGGGGGCAGCGGCCGACCGTCGGCACCGAACCCGTTGGCCAGCAGCACCCGCTGGCGCCAGCGCTCGCCGCCGAACGCCCAGAGCCCCACCACGGCGGCCACGTACCCGATGGCGAAGAAGGCGGCCAGGGACCGGCCCCCGGTGCCGGGCAACACCAGCTGCATGATCGGCGCCACCAGGAACGGGAGCGTCCGGTGGACGGCGTACGCCGCGGTGATCCACCGGGTGGTGATGACCGAGGCCAGCCACGGCCGCCACGCCGACGGGACGACCGGGTCGCTGCGGAAGACGGTCTGATAGGTCAGCCGGCTCCACACGCTGGGCGGCGGTGTGCCCCGCCGCCGGGCGTGGAGACCGGCCCGGATCAGGTCGAGGCGGGTGCCCGCGGGCAGGCGGGTGGCATCCGGGGACAGCTGGTCGAGCGTGAGCCCCACCGCCTCCTCGCCGCGCTCGGCGCGCATCCAGCGGGGGAAGATCCGCAGGTAGCGGCGAGCCTGCTGCTCCACGGTGCGGGTCATGCCATGCCTCCGGCGATGCCCAGCTGGGCGGCCGCGGTGCGGGCGACGGACAGGCGGTGCCGGGTCTCGGCCCGGACGGCGGTGCCGCCCTGCTCCGTGAGGGCGTAGTAACGGCGCAGCCGGCCATCGACCGTCTCGGTCCGGGTGGCGGTGACCAGCCCCTCGTCGACCAGCCGGTCGAGGGCGCCGTAGAGGGTGCCGGCACCGAGCTTCACCGCCCCCTCGGACAGGTCGGCGACGTCCTGGGTGATGCCGTAGCCGTGGCGCTCGCCCGCCCCCAGCGCCACCAGGATCAGGTACGTCGGTTCCCTCATCGCCGCCACGCCGTCATCATGCATCGTTCACCGATGCATGGCAAGCCTCAGGTGAGGTGCTCGACGAAGCGCTCCAGCTGACGGAGGTTGCGGCACTCGAAGACGTCGTCGCAGTGGGCGCCGTAGTCGCCGACGATGGAATCGCCGGTGTCCCAGTAGGACTTCGGCTCGGGGTTGAGCCAGTAGACGTGGCGCGCCTTGTGCTGCATCTCCTTGATGACCCAGCTCTGCGAGGCGTGGTAGTTGTTCCGGGCGTCGCCGAGGATGATGACCGTGGTCTTCGGGCCGATCTCCTTGCCCCACTTGTTGTGGAACACCTCGAAGGCGTGGCCGTAGTCGGAGTGGCCGTCCACCCAGACCACGTCGGCCTCGGTGTTGACCCGGTGCACGGCCTCGGTGACGTCCTCGACGCCCTCGAAGAAGCTGGTGACCTCGTCGATGCCGTCGATGAACACGAACGACCGGACCTTCGAGAACTGGCCGCTGATGGCGTACACGAGCATGAGGGTGAACCGGGCGAAGGCGGCGACCGAGCCGGAGATGTCGGCGATGACGAAGATCTCGGGCTTGTGCGGCTTGGGGTGGCGGAACTTCGGCTCGGCGGGGTGCGACGGAAGTCCAGCGGGCCCTTGCGGTTGTGGCGGCGCTTGCGGGCCAGGCGCACGGCCAGGCGGCGGGTCAGCGGGATCAGCGCCTTGCGCAGCCCGACCATCTCCTCCCGGGAGGCGTGCATGAAGTCGACGTCCTCGGGCAGCGGCTTGCGCAGCGTCTTGGCCATGGCCTCGACGCCCCGGTCGGCCACCAGGCGACGGCGGATCTCGGCCTCGATCTCCTTCTTCAGCGCCTCGACGCGGTGCTCGTACTCGTCCTTCTCGAGGCGCTCCTCGAGCGGGCTCATCGGCTCGCCGGCGTCCTCGGCGGACTGGCGCCGCTGCTCCATCATCTTCTCGAGCAGGTTGTCGAGGTCGAGGTTCCGCAGGGTCCGGTACAGGTAGTAGGTGCCACCGACGGGACGCCCCGGCTCCATGCCGGCGAAGCGCTTGACCGCCTGGCGGGCGATGGCGCGCATGAGCGCCTCGTCGCCCTTCATCATCGCCTGGTAGAGCAGCTGCTGGAGCTCCTCGGGGGTGAGGGCGTCACCGCCGCCCTGCCCGCCTTCGCCCTGGCCGCCCTCGCCGGGGCCGCCGTTCTCGTCCTCGTCGAGCAGGTCGGCCAGCTCGGGGTCGAGCGAGTCGTCGTCGATGCCGTACTTGGCGCCGCGCAGGGAGAAGTAGACCTCGAACACGGTCTCGAACGAGCGCCAGTGGGCCTGGTTCTTCACCAGGGTGGCGGCCAAGGCGTACTTGAACGTCTCCCGCTCCTCGAGCGGGATGTGCTCGATGGCCGCCATGGCGTCGAGGTTCTCGGTGAGGCTGACCGGCAGGCCGGCCTCGCGCAGCTCGACGATGAACCCGTTGAGCAGGTCCAGCAGCGGCTCGCCGGCCGCGTGGACCGGAGGCTCGGCGGTGTCGGTCACGGGTCCTACTTGGGCCCCGGAGCGAACTGCCGGGCGCCCTGCTTGTCGGCCGCGAACTCGCGGACCGCCTTGGCGATGTCGGACTGGTACTTGAGCAGGATGTTGCTGGTGCTCGATGCCGTCTCGGCATCGATCTGCTCCACGCCGAGCAGCATGAGCGTGTTGGCCCAGTCGAGCGTCTCGGACACCGACGGGCTCTTCTTCAGCTCCAGCTGGCGCAGCGACCGGACGATGCGGGCCACCTGGTCGGCCAGGTTGTCGGTGATGTCCGGCACCTTGGTGAGCACGATCTCCTTCTCGCGCTCCATGTCGGGGTAGTCGACGTGGAGGAAGAGGCAGCGGCGCTTGAGGGCCTCGGACAGCTCACGGGTGTTGTTGGAGGTGAGGAACACCAGCGGGATCTGCTTGGCGGTGACCGTGCCCAGTTCCGGGATCGACACCTGGTAGTCCGAGAGGATCTCCAGCAGGAGCGCTTCGGTCTCCACCTCGACGCGGTCGACCTCGTCGATGAGCAGGACCACCGGCTCCTCGGAGCGGATGGCCTCCAGCAGCGGACGCTCCATCAGGAACTCGTCGGAGAAGAGGTCCTCCTCCACGACGTCCCAGCTGTCGCCCTCGCCACCCGACGCCTGGATGCGCAGGAGCTGCTTCTTGTAGTTCCACTCGTAGAGCGCCTTGGCCTCGTCGAGCCCCTCGTAGCACTGGAGGCGGATGAGCCGGGCGCCGATCATCTCGGCCACGGACTTGGCCAGCTGGGTCTTGCCGGTGCCGGCCGGGCCCTCGACCAGGATGGGCTTCTGCAGCCGATCGGCGAGGTAGACGATGCCGGCGATGCCTTCGTCGGACAGGTAGTCCACCTTGCGCAGTCCCTCACGGACGGCGGGGACGGACTCGAAGCGGGGGTCGGTCATCCTCGCAGGCTACCGCCGGTCTTGACCGGCCGGTCAATCGAAAATGCCGAGGTCCACCGGGCGCTGCCAGGCGGGTGTAGGAAGCCTGGCCGACGGGAAGTGGGCGGACATGTTGGTTCGACGCATCGCCCGCCCGCTCCTGTCCACCGTCTTCATCAGCTCCGGCATCGACGCCCTGCGCGACCCCAGCGGCCGGGCCAAGATGGCCGAGCCGGTCATCGACCTGATCGATCGGGAAGCCGTGCAGCCCGTGGCCCAGAAGGTGGCCGCCGGTGCGGCCGGCGTGGTCGACGAGGCCACCTCGGCCACCGCCGACATCGCGGAGGCCGCGCCCGACGAGCGCACCGAGCACGCCGCCGCATCGGCCGCCTCCGCAGTCCACGACGCCGCCGCCCCGGTGCGCCGCGTCGCCATCGGCGGCCTCGACCTGGAGGACGAGACCTACGTCCGCATCAACGGTGCCGTGCAGGTCGGGGCCGGGCTGCTCCTGGCCGTGGGCAAGGCCCCGCGCCTCGCCTCCACCGCGCTGGCCGCATCGCTCGTCCCCACCACCATCGCCGGCCACCGGTTCTGGGAGTACGAGGGCGAGGAGCGCACCGCCCAGCAGATCCACTTCATGAAGAACGTCGGCCTGCTCGGCGGCCTCCTCCTGGCCGCGGTCGACACCGAGGGCCGGCCGGGGCTCGCGTGGCGGGCCAAGCACCTCCGCGACGACAGCGGGGTCATCGCCACCGCTGCCGCCGCCAGCGCCTCGGTCGCCAAGCGGGCCGCCAAGGCCGACGCCAAGGCGGCCAAGCGCCTGGCCGCGGCCAACGCCAAGCTGGCCAAGGCCAACGCCAAGGTCGCCGGGACGGGCGGCAAGCTCGGCGCCGAGGTGGCCGCCGACCGGGCCGCCAAGGGCTGGCGGGCCGCCCGCAAGCAGGCCCGCCAGACGCTCGAGGACACCGCCCCCGCCCGCCATGAGGCGGCCGAGCGCGCCGTCGCACTCGGACACCAGGCCCAGGACAAGGCAGCGGAGCTGGCCCCGGTCGTACGGGACAAGGCAGCGGAGCTGGCCCCCGTGGTGCGGGACAAGGTCGCCGAGCTCTCCCCCGTCGTGCGCGACAAGGCCGACGAGCTGGCCCCGGTGATCCGTGAGAAGGCCGCCGACCTCGGCCCGCAGCTCACCTCGCTGGCCCACCAGGCTCAGGACAAGGCGGCCGAGCTGGCCCCCGTCATCCGCGAGAAGGCCGCCGAGCTGGCGCCCCAGGTCCGCGACCTGCGCGACCGGGCCGCCGACGCCCTCCCCCGGACCGCCTGACGCGGTCAGCCGCGGGTCTGACCCGACCCGCGGACGATGTACTTGGCGGTGGTGAGCTCCCGCAGGCCCATGGGGCCGCGGGCGTGCAGCTTCTGGGTGCTGATGCCGATCTCAGCGCCGAACCCGAACTCCTCGCCATCGACGAAGCGGGTGGACGCGTTCACCAGCACGGCCGCAGCGTCGACCTCACGGGTGAACCGCTGCGCCGCGTCGAACGACCGGGTGACGATGGCTTCGCTGTGCCCTGACCCGTACCGGGCGATGTGCGCGATGGCCTCGTCGATGGAGTCCACCACGCCCACCGCCAGCTTCAGGTCGAGGAACTCGCTGGCCCAGTCGTCCTCGGTGGCGGCGCCGGCGGTGGGGATGACGGCGCGCACGGCGTCGTCGCCCACGAGCTCCACGCCCGACAGCGCCGTGGCGAGGGCCGGCAGGAAGGCGTCGGCCACCGACCGGTGCACCAGCACGGACTCGGCGGCGTTGCAGACCGACGGCCGCTGCGTCTTGGCGTTGACGATGATGCGACCCGCCATCTCCAGATCGGCGTCGGCGTCCACGTACACGTGGCAGTTGCCGTCGCCGTCGATCACGAACGGCACGGTGGCGTGCTCCAGGATCGACGCGATCAGCGACGGCCCACCGCGCGGGATGAGGCAGTCGATGGCCCCGCGCTGCTGCATGAACTCGACGGCGGCCTCGCGGCTGGTGTCTTCGACCAGCACCAGGGCATCGGCTGAGAGCCCGACCTTCTCGTACGCCTCCCGGAGCACGGCGGCGATGGCGGTGTTGGAGGTGATGGCGCCTGACGAGCCCCGCAGGAACGCGGCGTTGCCCGACTTCAGGCACAGCCCGGCGGCGTCGGAGGTGACGTTGGGGCGGTTCTCGTAGATGATGGCCACCACGCCGAGCGGCACCCGGACGCGGGAGATCTGGAGCCCGTTGGGCCGGACCCACCCGTCGAGCACCTCGCCGACGGGATCGGCCAACCCCGCCACCTGCTCCAGCCCGCCGGCCATGGCCGCCACCCGCTCCGGGGTGAGGCGGAGGCGGTCGACCACCGTGGCGGTCACGCCGTCGGCCTCGGCTCGGGCGACGTCGGCGGCGTTGGCCGCCAGCAGGTCGTCGGTGCGGGCGACCAGCAGTGCGGCGGCCGCGCGCAGGGCGTCGTCCTTCTGACCGGTGGAGGCCGAGGCGAGGGTCCGGGAGGCCGCCTTGGCGCGGCGGCCCAGCTCGGCGATGGGGGTGGGATCGGGCACGACGAGAGGCTACCGGGACCAGAGCGCGTCCTAGGGTGGCGGCCGTGCCCGCCATCCGCCCCGCCACCCCCGCCGACCTGCCGGGCATCGGCCGGGCCCTGGCGGCCGCGTTCGACGGCGACCCCGTCCGGAGCCACCTCGCCTCGCCGCCGCAACCGGTCGATCAGGAGATAGATTACGG
>CALANQ010000542.1 GCA_937926025.1 uncultured Acidimicrobiales bacterium | reverse complement strand
TTGCCCCGTGAGACGCACCCGAGCGCGCCAAGTCATCGCTGATGCGGCGGGGGCTGATCCCGGCGATAACCCGGGGCTAGGTTCGCCGCCATGACGCAGCGCCTCACCCCGGAGCAGGCGGCCGCCCTGCTGCAGCCCACGGACGTCCTCGGCATCCCGCTGGGGCCCGGCCACCCCGGCGGGTTCCTCCACGCGCTGGGCGCCCGCGACGACTGGGACGACCTGCTCATCACCGGGGCGCTCCTCACGGACTTCTACGAGGTGTTCGGCCGCCCCGGCGTGCGGTTCCTCTCCGGCTTCTACGGGCCGCTGGAACGGCTCATGCGGGACCAGGGCGGCGCCATCGAGTTCGTGCCGGCGGACTTCCGCCGCTTCGGTCCGGCGCTGGAGCGCATCGGCCCCCGCGTCGTGGCCACGGCGGCGGCTCCGCCCGACGCCGACGGCTGGTGCAGCCTGTCGCTGCACGCCGGGGCCACCATCGCCGAGATCGAGCGGGCCGGTGCCGATCCCGGTCGGCTGCTCGTGGTGGAGGTCAGCCCTGGTTTCCCCACCACGCTGGGCCTGGGCGAGCACCGCCACCGCATCCACCTCGACCAGATCGACGTGCTGGTGGAGACCGACCGCGAGCCGTTCGTCATCGGCGACCCCGAGCCGTCCGACGACGAGCGGGCCATCGCCGCGTTCGTCGACGACTACGTGGTCGACGGCGCCACCATCCAGACCGGCATCGGGGGGATCCCGTCCACCGTCGCGTCGCTGCTGGCCAGCGGCGACAAGGGCGACTTCGGCATCCACTCGGAGATGTTCACCACCGGCCTGATGAAGCTCCACGAGGCCGGCAAGGTCACCAACAACAAGGGCATCTACGACGGCGTGTCGGTCACCACGTTCGCGGGCGGCACCCGGGAGCTCTACGACTGGCTCGACGGCAACACGGACGTGCGGTTCCTGCCGGTGCACCTGGTGAACTCGCCGGAGCTCATCTCGAAGAACCGGCGGATGATCTCCATCAACGGCGCCCTCGCCGTCGACCTGGCCGGCCAGGCCGTGGCGGACACGCTGGCCGGCGCCCAGTTCTCCGGGATCGGCGGCCACGAGGACTTCGTGGCCGCCTCCGGCCTGGAGCTCGAGGACCGGTCGCTGATCTGCCTGAAGTCGTCGACGGTGGTCGACGGCGTGCGGGTGTCGCGCATCGCCGGGCAGTTCCCGGCGGGGACCATCGTGACCACGCCGCGCCACCAGCTCGACGTCGTCATCACGGAGTACGGGGTGGCCGAGCTCCGCGGCCGGACGGTCCGCGAACGGGCCCGGGCGCTGGCCGCCATCGCCCATCCGGACTTCCGCGACCGCCTGGTGGCCGAGGCCGAGGTGTGGCCGCCTTCGTGAATCTGCTCCAGAACCCGGCCCGAGGTGCCGACGGAGACAGGTGATGAGTAGCCTCCCGCCTGGGGAACCTGGACTTCGGGGATGACGTTGGCTTCACCTTGCTCCGGCCGCCGATCGCTGGCGGCGCTCGCACTGGGCTGCACGCTTGTCTTCGGCGCGCTCGTCGCCCCCGGCGCCTCGGCCCAGGAGGGCGACGGCGCGGACCTGAAGGCGGAGTACGAGGCCTTCACCGCGCAGGAAGAGCAGATGCTCAAGGAGCTGAGCGACGCCCAGGCGGCCCGCCTCGAGGCGCAGGCGAAGCTCGACGACCTCAACCGCGACACGCAGAGCAAGCAGCTCGAGCTGCTCGACGCCACCAAGAAGCTCGACGACGCCGAGGATCAGGTCACCGCTCGGATCGAGGCGCGCAAGCGGGCCGAGAAGAAGGTCCGTGAGGCACGGGAGCGGTTGCGCAAGCAGATCGTGGCCTCGTACGTCCGCGGCGGCGATCGCAGCCAGATGGAGGCCTTCCTGAACGCCCAGAGCGGCGAGCAGGTGGGCCAGGCGCTGGCCTACGGCCGGGCTATCTCGGGCAGCACCGACACGCTGCTGAAGGAGCTGGAGGCGGCCGAGGCGGCCCAGACCAAGGCGGCCAAGGCGGCCCGCAACGCCCGGGAGCGCGCCAGCGACACCCGCGACGAGGTCGAGAGCGCCGCCAAGTTCCTGGTGGACGCCCGAGCTCTGCAGGGCTCGCTGCTCACCGAGCTGAACGTGCAGCTCGTGAAGGAGGCGGCGGCCCTCCGGGAGGTGCAGGGCCAGAAGGCCGTCGTCGAGGGTCGCATCAACTCGATGAACCGGGCCTCCGACGGGATCCAGCAGATCCTGGCCGGGATCCAGGCGGACCAGGAGGACTGGTTCCCCGGTTCGGTCGAGGTGTCGAACCCGCTGCCGGGCGTGAAGCCCAGCTCGCCGTTCGGCATGCGCCACCACCCGATCCTGGGTGTCGACCGGCTCCACGCCGGCTGCGACATGGGTGCGCCGTCGGGCACCGAGATCCACGCCGCGGCCGACGGCATCGTCGTCATCGCCGAGGTCCGCGGCGGCTACGGCAACGCGGTGGTCATCGACCACGGGCACTCGCTGGCCACCCTCTACGGCCACACAAGCAAGCTGTTGGTGAAGCCCGGGCAGCTGGTGAAGCGGGGCGACGTCATCGCGCTGGTCGGCTCCACCGGCCTCTCCACCGGACCGCACCTGCACTTCGAGACACGGCTGAAGGGCCTGCCCATCGACCCCGAGGGCGTCGTGGACTTCAACGCCAAGGTCGACTTCGAGGACGACGGGAACTGATCACCCCGTGGGCGCCCCTGATGGCGGCGTCGATGGGGACGGCGGGGATGGTGGGGGAGGCGGGGGCGAGCGGCGCCGGTGCAGCGCCAGCTCCAAGAGGTCGACCACTGCGCTGGTGGGCGGGGCGGGGCGGGCCTCGATGGACTCCACCGTGCAGAACACCTCGGTGCGCTCGCCTCGGCCCTGGAGGGTGAGCAGCAGCGACGTGGCCGGCTCGCCCTCGAACCGGCACAGCACCTCCATGATGGGCATCGACCGGTCCACGTAGGTGATCTCGCCGACGTCGTGCGCCGCGTCGAGCAGCCACCGGAACGACTCGTCCGGTGGTGCGCCCAGCGCCAGGGTGTCCTCGTCGACCCGGCCCACCGGGGGCGCTCCGAACGCCGGGACCTCGGTGGTGGCCCGTGGCGGCACCGGTCCCGCCGCCGTCCCCGGGGTGCGCACCGTCGGCTCCTCCGGTGGCGCCGGCCCCCGCTCCACCAGCACCCGGTACGCCTCGGTGATGGACGCGGCCCGAGCGGAGGAGCTGGACCCCGCCCGGTCGGGGTGGTGGGTGCGGATCTGCGATCGGTACGCGATCCGCACCTCGTCGGGTGATGCGCTGGCGCCGACCCCCAGGATCCGGGCCGCCTCTGCCGGGGTCACGTCTCGAGGAAGGCGCCGAGCAGGGGCGGGAACCGCTGGGCGTCGTCGGCTCCGCACAGCTCCCGGGCCGAGTGCATCGACAGCTGGGCGACGCCGATGTCGGCGGTGGCGATGCCCAGCCGGGCAGCGGTGAGCGGCCCGATGGTGGAGCCGCACGGCTGGTCGTTGCGGCTGACGAAGACCTGGTGGGGGACGCCGGCGCGCTGGGCGGCGTCGATGAGCACGGCCTGGCCGGAGGCATCGGTGGCGTAGCGCTGGTTGGCGTTGACCTTGATGACCGGCCCGCCGTCGATGGCGACGTGGTGCCCGGGCTCGTGGCGCTCCGGGTAGTTGGGGTGGGTGGCGTGGGCGGCGTCGGTGGAGGCGCAGATGGAGCCCGCCAGCGCTCGCAGCAGGTCGTCACGGGTGCCGCCCCGGGCCGACACGGTGCGCTCCAGCACCTGGGCCAGCAGCGCGCCGTCGGCGCCGGTGGAGGAGGTGGAGCCGACCTCCTCGTGGTCGAACAGGCACACCACGGCGACCGGACGGCCCGCCCCGGTGCGCTCCTCGGCGAGCGCGGTGGTGCCGGCCCAGCAGGAGAGCAGGTTGTCGAGGCGGGCGGTGGACACCAGCTCGTGGCGGCGGCCGAGCAGCTCCCCGGCGGTGAGGTCGTGCACCATGGCGTCCCAGGCCACGACGTCGGCCGGGGCCACGGCCACCTCGCCGGCCACGTAGGCGGTGAAGGCGCCCGGCTCGATCGGGCCGACGCCCCACACGGGGGTGAGGTGCTGCTGCGGGTTGAGCTTGAGGCCCTGGCCGTTGACGTCGCGGTCGAGGTGGATGGCCAGCTGCGGGATGCGCAGGAGCGGGCAGTCGCAGTGGAACAGGCGCTCCTCGAGCGACCCGTCGACCCGCCCCCCCCCCCGGCCCGACAGGCCCAGGTCCCGGTCGAGCCAGGAGTTCCAG
>CALANQ010000541.1 GCA_937926025.1 uncultured Acidimicrobiales bacterium | reverse complement strand
AGCGTGAGGCTTGGCGTCAGTTCAAGGATCCCATCGCGCGGGTCATCAACTGCGTCGACCAGTCGGTACGGCTGAACGAGCGCGAGTTCGGTGACGGCATCCGCCTGCTGGCCAGCCCTCCAGGCGGCGTTCCCTTCGGCCCACGCCTGAACCTCACGTTCTCCTTTCACCTCGCACACGTGATCAAGAACGGCGAGGAGCGGATGACGACCCACCGCTACACGTTCACGATCCAGAACGCCGACACCGCCGAGCGGGTGTTCGCCTGGCACTGGCACCCCAAGAGCCGGCGCAGCAAGGTCAAGTACCCACACGTCCACATCCCTGCAGCAGCGCCCTACAGCACCAGCCACGTTCCGACGGGCCGGGTGTGCCTGGAGGACGTGATCCTGTTCGGGTTCGAAGACCTCGGAGTCATGCCGACGGTCGACGACGCCGAGCGAATCGTGATCGAAGTGCGGGACCGCCACAAGCTCCACCGCGGCTGGCACTGAACGCGAAGAACGCCGCCCACCCCGTAGGGCAGGCGGCGTCATCGGAACCGGATCAGCGTGTTGTTGTGGGGTGGGTGGCGCCCGCTGGTCACTGTCCAAGGACGGCGGGCGTCACCTGTTTGTGACAGCGGGAACGCCGGTCAGCAGGGCGGCGGGAGCTTGTTCAGGTCGGCAACGACCTGGCCGCGGAAGTCGGCGCGCTCGGCCTCGGTGAGGTTGGCGTAGATCGACGCCCGCCGGACGACGATCAGGACCCGCTCATCGGCCACGGCCGCCCGCTCGCGCTTCTCGGCGCAGGTGGTGCGGCCGTCTCGAACCCAGTTCACGCCGATGGCCATCAGGGCCACGACGAGCACCGCAGCGAGTCGGTTGGTGAGCTTCCGGCCGCGCCGCTCGTCGGCCACGGTGCTGTTGAGGGCGCGGACGTCGCCGCGAAGCCCGCGGACCTCGCCGATCAGGTCGTCAGTGTCCTCGGTCGGGTGTTCCACCGGGGTCCTCCTGTTGAGATGGGGCCAGCAGCCGGTCGGCCGCCTGGTCGATTCGTTCGAGCAGCGCGTCGATCTGGTCGAGGCCGTCGAGCACCCGGGCCTTGCGGCTGCGCTTCTCGGTGACGGTCACCGGTCGGTGTCCCTGGCTTCGAGGCTGCGGGCGACGCGCTCGAGCAGCGGGATGGACTTCTCGGACTGGGCGATGAGCCGCTCGACCAGCTCCGTGTTGGCCTTCTCGGAGGCGTTGAGCCGCTTGACGAGCCAGCCGATGACGATGACGGCGCCGAGGAGGGCGCCGTAGGGCCCGATGACGACGTCGGCAGGGTTGACGGGCGCCGCTTGGGCGAGGAGGAGCATGCCGGCCAGCAGCACGGGTCAGGCGGCGATGGTGAGGGCGGGGTCGAGCAGCGGCATCGACACGAGGTAGTCGGGGTGGACCGGGTCGGTCTTCTCGATGACCTGGCCGGTGATGAGGAGCAGGTTCAGGGCGGAGCGCTGGATGTGGAAGCACCCGAACGGGCCGACGACCCACACCTCGCCCTTGGTCTTGCCGTGGGCGGTGGCGGGCATGCGGAGCGCGACGGGCTTCGACGGGATCCCGCCGATCTGCTGGGAGAGCTCGGCCACGGCTTCGGCGACCGCGGAGAGCTTGGCTTCTTGGGCATGGGTCATGGTTTCCTCCGGGGGGACGTAGGTGGTGCCGGGCGGTGACTCGGCGAGGATGGCGGGCAGGATCTGGCGTTCGAACTGGAGGATGCGGGCCTTGCCGGGGCAGGTCTTGCCGCGGGCCGGCGTCCACGGGGAGGGGGCGCCGAACATCGAGTGGAAGCCGATGCCGCCGGTGTTCCAGGCGGTGCAGCGGATGCGGCGGATCTTCGGATGGGTGTTGGTCTCCCAGATGCCGAGCTCGATGTTGCGGCGGACCTGGCCGGGGTCCCACGGCTGGGTGTCGGGCTGGCCGTGGTCGCCGGACTCGACCGAGTTGGCGAACCCGTTCGCGTGGTAGTTCGCGTCGGCCTGACGGTTGGTGCCCATCAGCTGCCACCCCTTGTTCCCGTTGGGTTCGTCCGAGCGGGGGTTGATGTAGGTCGACACGAGGTTGGTGCCGTACAGGAAGTAGCTGTACCCGGCCGAGCCCGGGCCGACGATCGAGTGGTAGATCAGCGTTGTCGGGTCGATCCACGGCGACGTCGCGTTCTCCGGGAGCAGCCGGAGCAGAGCGTCCTCGTACAGCGCCACCGGTCAGGCCCTGCCGTCGACCTGGGCCTGGAGGGCGGCGACCTGGGTGGCGATCGTCTCGACCGTGATCGGCTCGTCGAGGATGGCGGGCGTCGACAGGTCGATGTCGGGGGCGGGGATCTGGGCGGGCGTCTCGGTGCGGTCGGCGAGGTCGGTCGCGGCGGCGGAGGCGTGGGCCTGCCACTTGG
>CALANQ010000540.1 GCA_937926025.1 uncultured Acidimicrobiales bacterium | reverse complement strand
GCTGGAAACGGAGGCGTCGCGCCCCGATCTCTGGGACGACGCCGAGCAGGCCCGCAAGATCACCGGCGAGCTGTCGTCGGTCAACGACGACCTGGAGAAGTACGACGGGCTGGGCGAGCGCATCGACGACGTCGAGACCCTCGCCGAGCTGGCTCGCGAAGAGGGCGACGACTCCGTGGCCACGGAGATCGAGTCCTCCCTCACCGCCCTGGCCGACGACTTCGGCGAGCTGGAGCTGCGCAGCCTGTTCACCGGCGAGCACGACGAGCTCGACGTCATCGCCGAGATCCAGGCCGGCGAAGGCGGGGCCGACTCGCAGGACTGGGCCAACATGCTGCTGCGCATGTACCTCCGGTGGGCCGAGCGCAAGGGCCTCGACACGGAGCTGGAGAACGTCTCGGCGGGTTCCGAGGCCGGCATCTCGTCGGCGTCGTTCCTGGTGAAGGGCCGCTACGCCTACGGCCTGATGCGGTCCGAGCACGGTGGCCACCGCCTGGTCCGCATGAGCCCCTTCAACGCCCAGGGCAAGCGCCAGACCGCGTTCGCCGCCCTGAAGGTCACCCCGTTCCTGGAGGACGTCCCCGACATCGTCATCGAGGACAAGGACATCCGCGTCGACACCTACCGGTCGTCGGGTGCGGGCGGCCAGCACGTCAACGTGACGGACTCCGCGGTGCGCATCACCCACCTGCCCACCGGCATCGTCACCACCTGCCAGAACCAGCGCAGCCAGCACCAGAACAAGGACAAGGCCATGCAGTACCTCAAGGCCAAGCTGGCCGAGGTGCAGCGCGAGGAGCGCCAGGCCGAGCTCGACGCCATCCGCGGCGTGCAGGGGTCGGTCGGCTTCGGTTCCCAGATCCGGTCCTACGTGATGCAGCCGTACCAGATGGTGAAGGACCTGCGCACCGAGCACGAGACCGGCAACGTCGACGGCGTCCTCGACGGCGGGCTCGACGAGTTCATGGAGGCCTACCTCCGCTGGCAGCGAGCTCAGGCGCTCGAAGCCTGACCGGGCGCGACGTCACCCAACCGTCACAATCGCAACGGGGGTGCCGCGGAAGCGCGCGACCCCTGCGATAACGTCGTCAGGTGCTCGGCCGACGGCTGGCGCGAGGGAGCACCTCCCAACCTCTGACCCTGGGGTCCCCACGGAATGATCAAGCTCGAAAACGTCTCGAAGGTCTTCAAGGGCGACGTCGTCGCCCTGCGGGAGGCCGATTGCGAGATCAACAAGGGCGAGTTCGTGTTCCTCGTCGGGCCCTCCGGATCGGGCAAGAGCACCATGATCCGCCTGCTCAACAAGCAGGAGGAGCCCAGCAGCGGCAGCATCTACGTGGCCGGCAAGGACATCGGGGAGCTCACCAGCTGGAAGGTCCCGTACCTGCGCCGCAACATCGGCTGCGTCTTCCAGGACTACAAGCTGCTGTCCAACAAGACCGTGTACGAGAACGTGGCGTTCGCCCTCGAGGTCATCGGGCGCCCCCGCCACGTCATCAAGACGCAGGTCCCGGCCATCCTGGAGCTGGTCGGCCTGGCCAAGAAGCACAAGAACTACCCCGATGAGCTCTCGGGCGGCGAGCAGCAGCGCGTGTCCATCGCCCGGGCCTTCGTGAACCGTCCGCTGATCCTCCTGGCCGATGAGCCCACCGGCAACCTGGACCCCGCTACCTCGGTGGGCATCATGCGCCTCCTGGATCGCATCAACCGCACCGGCACCACGGTGGTCATGGCCACCCACGACCGCAGCATCGTCGACACCATGCGGCGCCGCGTGATCGAGCTCGACCGCGGCTCGATCATCCGCGACCAGGCCCGCGGCGTCTACGAGTAGGGCAGCGAGGCTCGATCCATGGCCATCAACGGCAACTACATCTTCCGAGAGACGGCGGCGAACCTGACCCGCAACGTGACCCTCACGGTCGCCACGGTGCTCACCGTCTTCATCTCGCTGTCCATCGTCGGGGCCACCGTGCTGGTCCGGCAGGGCGCGCAGAACCTGACCCGCCAGTTCGAGAACGGCGTCGAGTTCATCGTCTACGTGGAGCCCGACGCCTCCGAGGCGCAGCTGGCCGAGGTCCGCACCTCCCTGGAGGACAACCCCGGCGTGGCCAAGGCCACCTACATCGACCGCGACGAGACCTACGCGGACTTCAAGAAGCTCTTCAAGGGCCAGGACACGATGCTGGAGAACGTGCGGGCGTCGGACCTGCCCACCAGCTTCCGGGTGCAGCCGAAGGACTCCAGCGTCACCACCGTCCAGGGCCTGGTGAACTACTACCGCAAGCAGCCCAACATCTTCGAGGTCCGGGCCGCCACCGACGTCATCAAGCAGATGAAGGGCATGACGGACTTCGTCAACAACCTGCTCTTCTTCTCTGCGGTGTTCCTGCTGGCCGCCTCGACCCTCCTGATCCTCAACACCATCCGCACGGCCATGTTCGCCCGCCGTCGCGAGATCGAGGTGATGAAGCTGGTGGGGGCCACCAACTGGTTCATCCGCGTCCCGTTCATGCTGGAGGGGCTGGTCCAGGGCGTCATCGGCGGCCTGCTCGCCATCGGCGCGGTCTTCTTCTTCCGGAACTGGATCGACGACCTCCTCAACAAGGGCCAGGGCCTCGAGCTGCTGCAGTCGTTCACCA